>JARLHF010000020.1 GCA_031292375.1 Chlamydiales bacterium | reverse complement strand
GACAAATCGTTATGTATAAAAGCACTCTCCGTGTCTCTGTGGCTCCGTGTTTCATTTATTTTCGTTAGAGTCATTCCTATTCCTAATATACAACCCAAAAAACCAGCTTTAAATTTTAATGAACAAGAGCTTAAGTTGTTAACAATAACCTAGTTAAAAATCGAGCTGACGTTTATTAAAAGAAAAAGCTAGGAAAGCAAAACATAGCAAAGATAAGTCGTTAAGATCTGATGATGCTAGTTATAAAATTAGTTATCTTATGGCTTTTCATGAAGTAGTTGATATTATAAAGCAACAGGCCAAAGTTTTTAGTATGGAACAAAAGGATGTTGGTCTGGCTGATATAGACGCTGAATTAGATTTGCTTTAGTGCAGGGGGGGTCGGGCGTGGAATTCTATAACACAAACAATTCTTCATTAACGATGTGTATAACATGATGCTCAAAAATTGTGTAACAATTGTGCTAGCAAAAAATGGAGTATTATGCTTTAATTGCTTGCAATTTCTCAAGAGATTCTCTTAATTTATGATTACTGTCACGAATTTATGTCAGCAATTTAAAAGGGCGCGCACAGGCATAAAGAGCCTATTTTCCAGAGAATACACTACAAAAACTGCACTCGATCACATCTCCTTTCATGTCGACGAGGGTGAACTTGTAGGTTATATTGGTCCTAACGGCGCTGGTAAGAGCACTACAATTAAAATCTTGTCTGGCATACTTGTTCCAACAAGTGGTGATGTATACATCATGGGCCATATTCCTTGGAAAAATAGAATTGAAACAGTTGCTCAAATTGGTGTTGTTTTTGGCCAAAGAACACAGCTTTGGTGGGATTTACCCGTCATTGAATCTTTCAACCTTCTAAAACATATCTACCGCATTCCAGATACGCTATATAAGAAAAAACTTTCACACCTTACAGACATACTAGAGCTATCTAAACTCTATCATGTGCCTGTAAGGACTTTAAGTCTTGGCCAAAGAATGCGTTGTGATATTGCAGCATCCCTTTTACATTCACCTAAAATTCTCTTTTTAGATGAGCCTACAATTGGCCTAGATGTCGTCAGTAAATTTGCAGTTCGTGAGTGCATTCAGAATCTCAACAAAGAAATGAATGTTACTGTTATTTTAACAACCCATGACATGGATGACATTGAAGCTCTTTGCAAACGTGTTATTGTTTTAAATGAAGGCAAAATCTTTTTAGATGGCACAATTGATTCTTTGCGTAATAAAATGGCTCCAGAGCGCTATCTTATCGTTGATCTTGCTAAACCTTGCGACTCCATTCAATCAAAACATGTAAAAGCTGTAAAACAAGAGGGACACCGTGTATGGCTTAGCTATGATCCCACTCAAATTTCTACCCCAAAGTTAATTCAAGAAGTCGCTTCAAATCATGATATCACAGATCTTTATGTAGAAAACTTGCCTGTTGAAGAAATGATTGCAAAGCTTTATCGAGATATCAACTTATGAAAATGTATCTAGCCATACTCAAATGCAGGATGGCTACACTCTTTCAATACCGTATGGCTGCGTTTGCAGGCCTCTGTACACAAATTTTCTGGGGGCTTGTTAAAACCATGATTTTAACGGCCTTTTATCAAAATGCCTCTGGAAATGAGCCCCTCTCGAAACAAGAAGCGATCGCCTTTATATGGATATCTCAAGCTCTTTTACAATTACTTCCCTGGAATTTTGATAAGGATGCTGAAGAGCAAATTCGATCGGGCAACGTAGCTTATGAACTTTTGCGCCCTTTGGACCTCTATTTACTTTGGTATACAAAATCAGTCGCCATTCGAGTAGCCCCAACGCTCTTGAGGGCCCTTCCTGTTTTTATTATAGCAAGTCTTTTTTTCGATCTATTACCACCCGTTTCACTATTCGCTTTTTTCGTATTTCTGTTCTCTTTAATTTTATCCCTAATTCTTGCAGCAGCAATCACAACCCTTGTTCTACTTTCTCTTTTTTGGACATTTTCAGGAGATGGTGTTCAGCGTATTCTCTTAAATGTTTCCTTTTTTTTCTCCGGCATGCTCGTACCACTTCCTCTTTTTCCAAATTGGATGCAACCTGTTTTAAGCTTACAACCCTTTCGCTGCCTTATCGACATACCTTCTCGTATCTATACAGGTGTTATTTCCCTAGAAGAAGCTCCCTTATATCTCCTTCTACAAATTGCCTGGGGACTTATTTGCATTCTTTATGGCCAGTTTTTAACAAGAAGAGCTCTTAAAAAATTTGTCATCCACGGAGGCTAAATTTCATGCTTTTATATTTCAGACTAGCCCACATCGCATTAAAAGAGCAAATGCAGCATAGAGCTTCTTTTTTGATGAGCACTTTTGCACTTTTTATTTCTACGTTTATAGAGATTTCTGGGATATGGGTGTTATTTGATCGCTTTAAAATGGTGCAAGGATGGACTCTTGCAGAAGTTGCCATCATCTACGGAACTATTCACATAGGCTTTGCTATAGCTGAATGTATAGCTAGGGGCTTTGACACCTTTCATAGAATGGTAAGAGCAGGAACATTTGATCGTATACTTTTAAGACCTTGTAGTATTATCTTGCAAGTTGCATCTCGTGAAATACACCTCATGCGTCTTGGAAGGCTCTTGCAGGGCCTAACCGTTCTTTGCTGGGGTTTTATAACTCTTGAGCTTCCTTGGACTGCCTTTTTTATCATCCTTTTTGCAATTTTTGGAACTGTTATCTTTTTTTATGCACTTTTTGTCATACAAGCAGCCCTATCCTTTTGGACTATCGAAACTTTAGAGCTCATGAATGTTTTAACATATGGTAGTGTAGAGTCTGGGCAATACCCTATGTCGCTCTACAAGCAAGGCTTTCAATGGTTTTTTACTTTTCTAGTACCCCTGGCCTGTGTTGGCTACTATCCTATTGCTACAATGCTGCACAAAGGTACTCTTCCCTTTTGGCTTGGGGTAAGTACGCCTTTAGCTGGAGTATTGTTTCTTTTTTTATCTTTACAGTTTTGGAAAATGGGTGTTTGGCACTACAAATCTACAGGGAATTAAATATTATTTTAATATTTTCCAGCCAAAGAAAAAAAGTGGCGCCGAGATAATAAGATAGACAAACCAGTAGCTTGCATTCCAAGAGAGTGTTAAAATACCCTTGTTCTCAAAAAATAAAAGAAAAAATGAGAATGCAAAAAATACAGCGCCCATTAACAACAAAATAAAAGAAAACGTACTTTCATTTTGAACTTCTTGAATAGGTTCTTGAAGAACTTGCACCTTTTCTTTTACCTCTTCCTTACTTTTAGGAGGGCGCTTTTGTCGATATGGTGGTTCTGGTGGCTCTTTAGAAGCTATTTTTTCCTGATCCATCAGTTCTGTACCGCAAAAAAGACAATGAATTGCATCTTTATCAATTTCACCTTCACAGTTCCAGCAAAGTTTTTTATTTCTTTTAGAGTTCATGCGTATTACTATATAGCGAATCTTAAAATTACATAATGTACTTAATTCTTATTTTCATGCAACTATCCAAATATTTTATATTTACCGCTTTGATCTTATTGCTTACATCTTGCCATCATTGCAACCATAATAAGAATCAAGGCGTACCTCAAATAAAAAGCACAGTTTCTGTACACCAAGGAGAACTTCCTTGCCAATATGGGGCTTACAAATACATTCCTAAAAATAGATATCACATACGCAACCCTGGAACATGGCTCACATGGGCATTTTTTGGAAACGATGATGATGGAATTTATGGAGAAAAACCCTCTGCTGGAAATTGGACTCAAGAAAAAATTTGCTCAAAAAGAGCCTTTTTATGGTGGTGGCGCAACCCTATGCATAACTTCTGCTTTTATGTCATTGGCAGCGCAGACAAACAAAATGATGAATTTGCACTCATCAAACTCGCAAGAGAAGGGTGCGATTTATTAAAATACCACAAAAAAGCGCATACCGTTTTTGCAGGAGAAAGCACCAGCTTTTTCATAGGCTTTCACAGCTGGAAACCCTTTGTTTCTCTAAGGCTTGATTATGGAAGACTCTTTGACTTTTACATAGGCTGGCGAGAGCGTGGAAATTTTGGCATTAAATGTGTGCTTGCAGGAAGGAAGAAAAACATGGTATCATCTGCTCAATCATCTGGCAATGGAGGAAAAAGCAGTGGAGACAAAAAGAAAATTTAAAGTTGCAATCATTGGTGGTGGTCCGGGCGGCTACGTTGCAGCTATCCGCGCAGCAGCAAGTGGCGCTTCCGTTGCACTTATCGAAAAAGAACACGTGGGAGGTACTTGCCTAAATTGGGGATGCATTCCAACAAAAACTCTTCTTGCAAGTGCAGATGTCCTTCATCAAGTTCGCAACGCAGAAAAATTTGGCATCCATGTTGGCTCTATAACTTTTGATTATGCGGCTATGAATGCACGAAAAAATGAAATTGTAGCAAAAATAAAAAAAAGTCTAGAAGGTCTTATTACCTCTCACAAAGTAACCATTATTAGGGGAACAGGCTCCTTTATTTCTCCTCACGAAATCAAAGTATCCGGGCAAAATAATGAAATTATTGAAGCAGAACAGATCATCATAGCAACAGGATCTTCTCCTAAAAATATTAAAGCCTTTCCCTTTGACCATAAAAAAATTCATGATTCCACCTCTATTTTAGAACTTACTTCCCTACCAAAAAAATTAGTTATCGTGGGTGGTGGTGTCATAGGCTGTGAATTTGCCTCTCTTTTTGCAGAACTTGGAGTAGAAGTTGTTATATTAGAAGCTCTTCAATCCCTTTTACCCCTAGAAGACAAATCAGTTGCAAGTAATTTAAGCGCTCTATTTGCAAAAAAAGGGATTCAATTCCATACGCAAGTAACTGTCAAAGGTATCGATACCACGCATGAGGGTGTTACAGTAACGCTAGATTCTAAAGAGCCTATTCACGCAGATATGGCCCTTGTTGCCGTTGGAAGATCCCTTAATACTTATGGTATCGGCCTTGAAAAGGCAGGTGTTATGGTAGAAGATAATGGAGCCATTCCTGTGAATAAACATATGCAAACAAGCGTTCCGCATATATTTGCAATAGGCGATATTACAGCAAAAGTAATGCTTGCACACGTAGCCTCTCATCAAGGTATTGTCGCTGCAGCAAATGCTATTGGGAAAAAAACAGAAATGCATTATGAAGCGGTTCCCAATGTAATTTTTACAAATCCAGAAATTGCAACCGTTGGTCTTACCCTTGAAAAAGCCATTGAAATGGGCTTTAAAGCAAACTCTTCAAAATTTCCTTTCCAAGCACTTGGAAAGTCTATTGCAAGCATACATACAGAAGGATTTTCGCAACTTGTTTTTGAAGAGAAAACAGGCCGTATCTTAGGTGCCCAAGTCATAGGTCATGAAGCATCTATTTTAATTGCTCCCATGGTTCTTGCAATTCAAAATGAACTTACTCTCGAAAGCATTACAGAAACTATCCATGCGCATCCAACAACAGCAGAAAGCTGGTTGGAAGCAGCTCTTATTGCAACGGGAACACCTATTCATTTTCCACCTCAAAAAAAGGCTTCGGTTTAAAGTCTTATGAAACATAAATTAAATGTTTTGCCCTCACATACAGAAAAAAAAGAAGAAGAAAGTGTCGTTGGACCTGGAAGATTTCCCTCTTGGTTGCATAGAAAACTGCCAAAGGGAGGCTCTCTTGCAACAACGGGTCTCGTACTCACAAAACACCGCCTTCATACCGTTTGCGAAGAAGCAAAATGTCCTAACTTAATTGAGTGCTGGTCAAAAAAGACAGCTACTTTTCTTGCTATGGGTAAAGAGTGCACAAGAAATTGCGGCTTTTGCGATATTGACTTTTCAAAGGCTCCCAAACCACTCGATCCAGAAGAGCCCACAAGAATTGCTCTTTCTATAAAAGAACTTGGCCTTAAACACGTAGTCATCACAATGGTTGCAAGAGATGATCTTCCAGATGGGGGAGCTCACCATCTTGTTGCTATCATGAAAGAAGTAAGAAATACCTGCCTTGATACTAGTATTGAAGTTCTTACATCCGATTTTTCTCTCAACTATACAGCTATTGACACTGTAATTGAAGCAAAGCCAGAAATTTACAACCATAACATTGAAACTGTAAAAGAATTAACACCAAGAGTGCGCCATAAAGCAAGTTATGAAAGAACTCTTACTCTTCTTTCCTATGTTAAAATAAAAGATCCATCGATACATGTAAAATCTGGCATCATGGTAGGTCTTGGAGAGACAGAGGAACAGGTAAAAGAAACTCTTTTAGATTTAAAGCATGCAGGCTGCTCTATCGTTACAATCGGGCAATACCTTCAACCAGACAAGAAAAAACTTTTAGTCAAATCTTTTGTTACACCAGAACAATTTAAACACTATGAAGAGTATGGCCATCAAATAGGCATTCCTCATATCTATTCAGGACCATTTGTTCGCTCTAGTTACAACGCATCTGAATTTTTCAACAAAATTAAAAACTCATGAACGACGACAACGCTATTTTATTTGACAGCTATCCTTTAGCAGATGACATCGATTGCACCATCTTGATGCATAGAGACGCTCACTTTAGTGGTAAATTCTCATTTATGATCGACTACTATGCGCAAGAAGGAAAAGGAGCTCTTGTAGAAATACCTTTAGAGCGCATTTCCTATCTTGCCCACGCAGAAGAGATAGGGCAGCAAAATTTAAGCCCTCTATTGCTCTCTGGAAAAGATGCAGAAAGCGTTGCTAGAGCAAAAACTGCATACAAGCAACTTAGAGATCTATATGAAACAGAAACAAGCGAAAACTCCCATTTAAAACTAATTGCAGACCTTATCCTATCAGAAGAAGAAATTCCAGAAAAAGAAGTTGCGGCCATAGTAAAAGAGGGTTCTTCCATGCTACCTGGCCTTATTAATTTACTGACAACAGAAGAATTCCTAGATCCTCTTTTCCCAGGATATGGCTATGGCCCAGAACTTGCTGCAATTGCCCTTGGGAAAATCGGTCATGAATCAGCCATCATCCCCCTTTTTGAAACTCTTGGAAGGGAAGGGTTCTTTATTGAAGAAGCTATACTCGAAGCTCTTAAAAATATAGGAGCCTCTGCAAAAAACTTTCTTATCCAAGCACTTATTTCCCGTCCTATTACTCTTGACAATGAAAAAGCTGCTATGGCTCTCACCTATTTTTCAGAGGATGAAGAGATTGCCCCTCTAGCACTACAACAGCTGCAAGCCCATTCAATTGTAGCGCATCCACAGCTTGCAACCTACCTTATCCTAATGTGTGAAGGGCTCAAGGCACAAGAAGAAAGAACTATCTTTAAAAACCTCTCTTCCGATCCTATCTTCTCAGATGATTTAACTTATGAGATGAAAATGATCATCCGCTCTTGGAAAGACAACACTCTTCTTAAATAACTCATGTTTGTTATGCAAAAACTTTAAAATAGGCTCTTGCGTAACATGCGTTAAATAAGAACTTGTTTGTGTATAAATCGTTTTAGTTGTTATGATAGCCTCATTTATTATTGAGATGTATAATGACAAAAGAAGACGAACAAACAGCAATTACTCCCAAGCGCCATGAAAATTACCCCGAATGGTATCAACAAATAATTAAACATGCCGATATGGCAGAAAACTCCCCCGTACGTGGCTGTATGGTTATAAAGCCTTGGGGTTACGCCATCTGGGAAAACATACAAAAAGAACTTGATAGACGCATTAAAGAAACAGGACATCAAAACGCTTATTTTCCACTCTTTATCCCTTTAAGCTACCTTGAAAAGGAAGCCTCTCATGTTGCTGGATTTGCCAAAGAGTGTGCTATAATCACACACCACAGATTGGAAGAAAAAAATGGAAAACTCATTCCAGCAGGGGAGTTAGAAGAACCCCTTATCGTTCGCCCTACGTCTGAGACAATTATTGGAGAGTCTTTTTCTCGCTGGGTTGAATCTTATCGAGACTTACCTCTTTTAATCAATCAATGGGCCAATGTGGTGCGCTGGGAGATGCGTCCACGTATTTTCTTACGCACAACTGAATTCTTATGGCAGGAAGGACACACTGCACACGCAAATGAAGATGAGGCTATTTGCGAAACACTCACCATGCTAGAAGTTTACCGCTCATTTTTAGAAGATGTGCTTGCTATACCCGTGATTGTCGGAGAGAAATCTCCAGGAGAGCGTTTCCCAGGAGCTCTCAACACCTACACTGTCGAAGCTATGATGCAAGATAGAAAAGCTCTTCAAGCAGGAACCTCTCACTATCTAGGCCAAAACTTTGCAAAAGCTGCAAATATTCGCTTTAGCAACAAAGAAGGAAGCATGCAACATGCTTACACCACATCCTGGGGAATGACTACCAGAACAATTGGAGCTCTCATCATGTGTCATGGAGATGATAATGGTCTCAGACTTCCACCACGCATTGCATCCAAGCAAATTGTCATCATACCCTTTGTGCCAAAACCTGAACTAGAAGAAGCTGTCCTTGCTTATGCAGAAAGAATTGCCAGTGAACTTAGAAAAGAAAAATTTTATGGCGAATTTCTCTCCGTTATTGTCGACAAACGTGATAAGCGCGGTGGTGAAAAAAATTGGGAATGGATAAAAAAGGGGGTACCTTTACGCATAGAAGTAGGTCCTCGCGACTTGGAAGCCCAAACGATGATGGTTGCAAGGCGCGATCAATCACATAAAGAAAAGACTTCTGTACCCTTCAATCAAATTGGAAAATCTGCAACTTTATTACTCCAAGAAATTCAAGATCACTACTTCCAAAAAGCCCTTCAACTAAGGGATGCAAACATTAAAACCGATATTACTACTCTTGAAGAACTCATACGCTTCTTTACACCAAAAAACCTGGAAAACCCAGAAATTCATGGCGGATTTGTTCTTGCAAAATGGTGCAAAGATGAAGCAAGTGAAAAGCTACTCGACGAACACAAGCTCTCTATTCGCTGTTTACCCATCAAACAAAGCGGTACAACAGGCACTTGCATTTTGACAGGCAAACCTGCAACACTCGATGCTATCTTTGCTAAAAGTTATTAGCCTTTTTTCTATAGTAAAAGGCTTTCATTTTTTCTTGGATGAGAGAGCTCTCTTCAAAGCATGTAGCACAAGCAGGCAGGCTCTGCAAAAAAAGCTTGCCATAAGCTTTATTTAAAAGGCGCGCATCTAAACAAACAACGCAGCCTCTATCTTTGCGATTACGTATAAGCCTTCCAAATCCCTGCTTAAACTTTACAATAGCACTTGGCACAGAATAATCCATAAAAGGATCTCCACCTTCTTTTTCTATCATCTCACTTCTTGCTTGAATGATCGGCTCACTGGGCACTTTGAAGGGCAATTTCATGATAATGACACAGCGAAGAGCATCTCCTACGACATCCACGCCTTCCCAAAAAGAATCTGTACCAAAAAGAACTGAGTGCTTTGTCTTTTTAAAATCATCTAACATAGCTTTGCGCATCCCTTCTCCTTGAACAAAGATGGGGTAGCGCGCTTGCACAAGCCTATCCTTAAGACAAGCATGACACTTCTGCAGCATCTGAAACGATGTAAAAAGAATAAATGCTTGACCTTGACTTGCCTGCAATGCGTTCCAAATGATTTCCGATGCCTTTTCAACAAAATCCTTATCGTTTGGAAAAGGAACGTCCTTAGGAATGACTAACAACGCCTGCTCTGCATAATTGAAGGGCGAGTCATATACTTTTTCTATCACTTTTTTATCTGTTTCAATAAGTCCTAAGCGCTTTTTAATAAAATGAAAAGATTTGTTCGTCGTAAGTGTTGCACTACAAAGAACGATCGTAGAAAATGGGTTAAAAAGTGCTTCTTGTAACACTTTTGCTATATTTAAATCTGCGCCTACTAGAAACATGTTTGTCACAGATCTAAAGCTGCGCATTTCCATCCATTTTACATGGTTTTCAAAAAACTCTTTAGAAACAAATTTTTCTAAATCCAGCATAACTTTTTTTAATCTAGATACAATGCCTTGAATATCAAGACGCACGCTCTTTGTTTTTTCATTTAGCTTATCATTTTTAAGTGCGTGTAGATCACTTTCCAAATGGATGAGTGTATCTATATAGCGCCTTAAATCTATAACCAATGCTTGCGCCTTAGGCTGCACTTCACTCAACCAAAATGCGTGCTCTAAATGCTCAGGATAAAGACGCCACTTAACTTCTCCTATTTCTTCACTCTTGCTCCTTCCAAGATGATTAAAAAAATAATAAGCTGCTTGAAATAGATCTTGAACTAAATGTGAAAGCACCAATTTTGCTGCAGTAAGGTCTATTTCTATTCGATTGACAATAGATATAATTTGCTCATGATTTTTTCTAAATGCTTCTTGGAGCTTTTCTAATAAAAAAGTCAGCTTACTTTGTCTTGTAGGGCCTTTTTTATCAGAAGACAATCTGGACAACAACTTTAATAAATCAAACTTAATAATGCGACTTGCAAAATACTCTGTAGCTACATCCTCAAGATGGTGTGCTTCATCGATTACCACATGCTCATAAGGAGGCAAAATCCCTCCTCCTAACTGTCCTATAGACTCTTTTCGACTAGATAAGTCCGCACATAATAGGTGATGATTGACAACAAGAACATGCGCATCCGAAGCATTCCTTCTCGCTTTAAAAAAATAACATTCTTTGTAATGAGGACACTCAGCATGACTACAAGCATCTGACTCTGCTAAAACATGCTCCCAGGTCGCAGAAGAAACTGTAAAGGGAAGTTCTGACTTTGACCCACCATGAGAAGATTCTCTCCAGAGAGCTAATTTATCTACTTCTTCTTGCTCTTCGATAGGAAGCAAAACTTTTTCTTGAATAGTATCTTCTAGTTTTCTAAGACAGAGATAATTATTCATACCCTTTACTAAAACAACCTTAAGATCTAATTTTAAAACATCAAGAAGAAAGGGAATATCTTTATTAAGAAGCTGCTCTTGAAGAGTAATTGTATGTGTAGAAACAACTGTGCGTTCTTGATTCTTTGCAGCCCACACAAGCGCTGGCATCAAGTAAGCAACACTTTTTCCAGTCCCAGTACCCGCCTCAATTAGTGCAATCGACTGCTCATTGTAAGCATCGATTACATCAGCCATCATCTCTACCTGTGCGCTTCTTGCCTCATATCCTTTGATATGAGCACTAAGCGCACCACCTGGGCGTAAGATAGAAAGAGTTGCTAGCTTATCTATAGAAAGGGAAGACTTACCCCCTTCTATAGCCTCAGAATCATTCATGCTACTCAGCTTCGATCAAATCTAAAAATGCTTTTAATTGCTTAGAACGCGTAGGATGGCGCATCTTTCGAAGGGCTTTTGCTTCAATTTGACGAATACGCTCTCTTGTTACATTAAACTCAACACCTACTTCTTCAAGAGTTTTTGGCTTACCATCAAGCAATCCAAACCTTTGAATCAATACAGTGCGCTCTCTATCTGTAAGAGATGTTAAAACTTCATTTATCTTATCTTTTAAAATCGAGTAGCCAGTTGCCTCGGCAGGTGATTCAACACCAGTATCTTCTAAGAAATCGCCAAATTGACTCTCACCACCATCACCTACTTCAGCTTGAAGAGAGATCGGATGCTGAGCAATCTTATAAATTTCTCTTACCCTTTCAGCGGTAATACCAAGCTCATTTGCAAGTTCTTCAGGAGAAGGCTCTCTTCCTGTCTCCATCATGAGCTTTTTAGCGCCTCTTAAAACCTTATTAATTGTTTCAATCATGTGCACTGGAATGCGAATAGTCCTTGCTTGATCAGCAATGGCTCTTGTAACTGCTTGACGAATCCACCACGTAGCATAAGTAGAAAACTTATATCCTCTTCTATACTCAAACTTCTCTACAGCCTTCATAAGACCCATATTACCCTCTTGGATAAGGTCTAAGAATGAAAGCCCTCTGTTCGTGTATTTTTTTGCTATCGATATGACAAGACGAAGGTTTGACTCGACCATCTCTCTTTTTGCTTCTTGGCTCTTGTCCATCCAGCGTTGAAGCATGCGCACATCTTTCTTAAAGTCATCCAAAGACCTTCCTGCAGCAAGCTCTCTTTTTAAAAGCCTTCTTTTTGCAGCCATAAGCTTAGCTGCGGCAAAGCGATTTTTCTCAGCTCTTGGAGTTAAATCACGAATTTCTTTTTCAAGCTGTAAAAAGCGATCATAGGCTCTTAAAATAACTTCGCCAAAATCTTCGATAATGTTGTGCCTAAAGCAAAACCGTCGAAGATAGGCTTGAGTACGGATGCGACACTTTTCAACATCTTCTTGTACTTTTACAATTTCACTCTTTTTAAGGTTTTGGCTTAAAAGAGTAGAAAGAAGCCCTTCCAATACAGAATCTTCTTCTTTTAAAAGCATTCCTAATTTGGGAAGAAGTTTTAAAAATTCTTGTTTGTCTTCAAGTTCTTTTTCTGCAATGATCTTATCAAAGCGCTCTTTGCTTTGTATCAAAAATGTACCAATAGAGATAGCTTCTCTTGTGGAATAACGAAAGCGCATAATGATACGTTCGATTTGAATCTGAGCTTTTTCGATACGTTTGGAAATTTCTACTTCTTCTTCACGAGAAAGAAGAGGCACTGATCCCATCTCCTTCAAATACATCCTAACAGGATCGTCTGGAGTGCCCTCAGCCCTTCTTACAATACCTTCAAGCTCTTTAGCCTCTTTTTTGCGCTCTTTTTGACGATCTACTTCAACTTGGTTGAGTACTTGGATGTCCATCCCGCTCAAGAAAATGAGTACTTGATCGATCTGCTCAGGGGAGTCAAAGGACATGGGCAGAACTTCATTAATTTCCTCGTAAGTCAAGTAGCCTTGCTCTTTGGCAAGGGCTACAAGCTCTTCAACTTTTTGTTGATTTTGAGGGTCGATTGTAGAATGATTAAAATTTGCTTTACTCATTTCTTCCTAAAAGTTGAGAAGGATAAGCCCTGTTGATTTTAAATTTGTATAGACCTACGGTGGTATGATATTCTGTTAATTACACACTTTTTGTCAAGGGATCATAAGCAACTGATGTGGACAGAACTCATTATCTTCAATATAGCTGTTATCGCTCTTCTTGTATTAGACTTGAATGTGTTTCATAAAAAACCTCATGAAGTGCGCATCAAAGAAGCGTGCTATTGGACGCTATTTTGGATCGCACTCTCTTTGCTCTTTTGCCTTGGGATTTATCTTTGGCAGGGAAAAGAACAAGCCCTCACTTTTCTTACAGCTTATTTAGTTGAAAAATCTTTAAGTATCGACAACATTTTCGTTTTTATCGTTATTTTTTCTTTCTTCAAAGTTCCAGAATCCTTAAAGCATAAAATTTTATTTTGGGGAATTCTGGGGGCTCTTATTTCTAGGGCCCTGTTTATCATTGCAGGCATTAGTTTAATTCAACACTTTCACTTTATTCTCTATCTATTAGCCATTTTTATTATACTAGCTGGCATAAAAATCCTCTTTAAAAAAGATAAAGAAGTCCATATTGAGAAAAACCCCGTTTTAAAGTTTATACGAAGGTATATTCCCATTACAAATGAATATGTGGGCGACAAGTTTTTCATCAAAGAAAATGCAAAATGGCTTGCAACACCGCTTTTCATCGTCCTTATCATGATTGAATCCACGGATGTAATTTTTGCACTCGATTCTATACCAGCAGTTCTTGCAATCACACTAGATCCCTTTCTTGCCTATACCTCAAACATTCTTGCTATACTCGGCTTACGAGCTCTCTACTTTGCTCTTGCACATATTCTTCCCTTATTTCATTACCTGCACTATGGAATTGGATTGATCCTCTCTTTTGTTGGCATAAAAATGCTTTTAAGCAACTTTTATCCCATACCTACACTTACATCCCTTTTTGTTATTACCACCATTTTGGGTCTATCTGTTACAGCCTCCTTACTATTTAAAAAATGAAACACTATGCAACTATACGCCCTCGATGAAAACCAAAAGCTACTCTTTGTAAAAGATGCATTAAAGCAAAAAGACTATATCTGCATTGAGTGTGGCTCAAATCTGCGTGTACGCCTAGGAGAACAGAGGCATGCACACTTTTATCACCCAGAAAAACCTTTACATTGCAGCCAAAGCGGTAAGAGTGAAACACACATTGCACTGCAGCTTCACTTGCAAAAAATCATTCCAGCATGCCTATTAGAAAAGAGAATGCCCTCCATTGGGCGCATTGCAGATGTTGTCTGGGAGGAGAAAAAGCTCATTTTTGAAATTCAATGCTCTTTTATCAGCAAACAAGAACTTTTACAAAGAAACCTCGATTACGCATCTTTGGACTACAAAGTCATCTGGATTTTGCATGACAAGACATTCAACAAACACACTTACCTAGCAGCAGAAAAAGCACTTATCCACCATCCTTTTTTCAGGACTAACTTTAACGAAAAGGGCTATGGCATCATCTATGATCAATTTGATCTATGTAAAAATAATTTAAGAACATCCATATTAAAACCCTTTCCAGTATCACTAAATGACATAAATCCTCTGCCAGCAATAAACGCTCCTCATCTACCATCTCTTCAAAAGCGCTCTACACTATGGCCCTACTATTTTAAAGGGGATTTAATGGATCTAGTTCTCATACAAAAGAAAGAAAAGCTTCTTCAAAAAATAATGGAAGAGGAGAAAATCCCCTCTTCCATTAAACACTCATCCATTCTATCTCTTACAAAGAAGGCCAAGACACTCTGTAGCATACTTATGAATATGATTCTTGAGCGTACATGCCGCTAACCATTTCTTAAGCGCCGATAAACCAATACTCTTAATAGATGAATATCATTTTGAAGAATCTTCTCCGTAGCATTCTCATCTTCAAATGTGTAGTGAACCAGACCCTTTATCTCATCACGTATCTTTGAAATACTCTTAAGCTTCTTTATATTTTCAATATCCTCTTTATTTAATTTTGCCAAAGTAGTGGCCACCTCTTGTTGTTCCTCACACAATTTCTGTAGCTCTTCTATGCTCTTTCGAAACTCCTCTTGTTTATCAAAAGCACACTGCCACTCATCTACCTGTTTTTTACATTTTTCAGAACACTCATTAAATTGTAGTAATAAGTCTTCTACTGCTTTAACAATTTTAGGCAACTCTTTTCTTAACTTACGTACCTCTGCATAATATACATCTTGAGGTTTTACTAATGGACCATTTTCAGAAGTGTAAGGCTTATCTAACTCAACCCGTGCAAGCTTTACAGGCATTGCCATTTTCTCTAAATTCTCCCTAAGATGTTTTATTACAATATTCAGCCCACAAAATTCCACTCTTATAACTCTTAAAGCCTCTTGCTGTTCTATTGAATTAGTACCAGGTTTTCTTTTTCGAAGAGGCTCTTCCTTCTTAGGAAGATTAGGATCTGGCTTCGGCTCTTCCTCTTCTACAGGAGCGCCTTTTGGTTGTGGAGGTATAGGATTGGGCGGAAGCGTTGTAAATATTATATCCAATTTATCAATGCATCCTCCTGACAAAAGGGCATTTCTTATAAGTGTTATTTTATCAAGAAATTCCGCCGTATGAAGATTGGAATCATTATAATAGGTAACAACAAGACCTTTTGCGATCTCTTCATTGTACCATTTGCCATCTCCAAACATACAATTAAAAATTCTTTGTGCCACAATCCAAATATGAGAAATTACTTGGGTGATTATGCCTTGTTTTGCACCAGATTCCTTTAAAGGTCCTAGCAAATAGAGCGCTTTATCTAGGTTATATCCATTTATAGTCATCATTCCTCCCAAGTTTATAATAACATTATTATAAATAGGATTTATTAACAAACTATAAAGACGCTATACTTCGGCTTCAATATTGACAAGAATGCCACTTACGCTAAGTTGCGGCTTTCTTGGATCTGCAGCGCTCATAGGCTCAATACAAACGTAAGAGGAGCCTTTTGGATGATAAAGTTGCCAAGAGTTTTCTTTTGTTGCAGAAACGTAGCGCACTACCAGCTGATAATCAGAAGTTGTTAGCCGAATACTTGCCATTAGGGGATGAGGATTTGCCAAAAATCCATAATCGGCAGCATTAGCAAGATCAAATCTCAGCTTTCCATTTTTAAGCCAATTGGAAGGTATTGTTTTGATAATTCCCTGGTCATTATACTGCTTTCCAACAGATGCTTCCACTGTTGCATTTTTCCCCTTATTATAATAATAGTGAAGACCTACAAGAGAGTTGTGACTACTGACAATAGAGTACTGTATGCAAAGCCCTGCATTACTCATTTCAGCAATGTAAACCATATTAAATTCTTGTCCCTCAATCTTTCCCAGGGAAATACCTTTCCATTCACTTTTAGAAGAGAGCGTTGCACGCACCATTTTATTTGTAAGTTTTTCAATTTTCCAAGGAACATAGCGTGCAATACCATGGGAAAAAGGCTCTTTTACACCTTGTTCTCGTAACAAATGAAAGTGCGGAAACAAATCTTCATCTTCAATATGGGGAATTGTATCTAATTTACGATGATGAAAGTGAGGACCAATTAAAGCGCCAAGACCTGCACATCTCTGTTCAAAAATTACACCTGTAGACTGGTCGATGATCTCTACATTACCATACTTAAAACTTACAAGATTCATGCCCTTTTCAGGGCAAAAAGTGACTTGCATCTCTTGGCCTTTCTTTGTCTTTTCTTTCAATGTAATCGTTTGCATTATGATCCTCGTATAAAGAGAAAACTAAAAGTTTTATAGAGAAAATGCAAGTTATTTTTTTACAGAAGAGATGATTGAAAGAAAATAGTTGTGAATCAACAGATCGTCTGTAAGCTCTGGATGAAAAGTGGATCCCAAGTGATTACCCTCTCTTACCAAAATGGGACGACCTTGGTAAGAGCTAAGCACATGCACCGTATCAGGATTCCATTCATGTATTTGGGGAGCTCTTATAAACACACCCTTAAACTTAATAGAGGAGCTAGAATCTAATTGAACTTCAATCTCATCTTCAAAAGACTCTTTTTGCCTTCCATAAGCATTGCGCTCTACCTTGATGTCTAAAAGCCCTAAAGAAATAACACCCTTGGAGAAGAGATCTTTAGACATTAGAATAAGTCCTGCACATGTGCCCCAAACAGGTTTTTCTTTTGCAAAAGCAATAATACTTTGCTCCATCTCACTAAATTCCAACTGCCTTGTAATGCAAGTAGACTCTCCTCCTGGAATAACAAGGCCTAAACACTTATCAAGGTCTGTAGCTTTTCTTATTTCTATTGCATCTACACCAAGCTTTTGAAAAGCTTTAATATGATTTCGAAAATCTCCTTGTAAAGCAAGAACACCTATTGTAAGCATATCTACCAGCCCCTTGTTGCAAGCAGCTCATCCTTTTTAAGAGTATGAATATCTAAGCCCTTCATTGCATCAGAAAGCCCCATAGAAATATTTGCCAAAATTTCTGGGTCATTATAATAAGTTGCAGCCTTTACAATAGCCTTAGCTCTTGCAACAGGATCTTCTGACTTAAAAATACCAGAACCCACAAACACTGTTTCAGCACCTAATTGCATCATTAAAGCTGCGTCTGCAGGTGTTGCAATGCCGCCTGCTGCAAAGTTGGGAACAGGTAGCTTTTGCTCTTTTGCAACTTTTTGAACCAAATGAAGAGGCGCTCCCATATCCTTTGCAACGCTATAAAGTTCTGTTTGATCCAATCCTGCAAGCATGCGTATCGACTTTACAACAGAGCGCATATGGCGCACAGCTTCTACAACATTACCAGTTCCAGGCTCGCCTTTAGTGCGTATCATTGCCGCCCCTTCTGCAATACGCCTTAAAGCTTCTGCAAGACTCCTACACCCACATACAAAGGGTATTGTAAACTTGTGCTTATCTATATGATTTTCCTCATCCGCAGGCGTTAGGACCTCGCTTTCATCGATAAAATCTACTTTCAATGCTTGCAATATCTGAGCTTCAACAAAATGGCCAATGCGACATTTTGCCATAACGGGAATACTTACACTCTCTTGAATACGCACAATCATCTCTGGATGGGACATTCTAGCAACACCGCCACTTGCTCTAATGTCAGCTGGGATTTTTTCAAGAGCCATTACAGCAACAGCTCCTGCATCTTCTGCGATTTTTGCTTGATCTGCGGTTGTGACATCCATGATGACACCCCCCTTTAACATATCGGCAAGGCCTACTTTAACTCTCCAAGAACCATACTCTTTTTCGCTCATATTTTTTGCTTTCCCTGCTTAATCCATTCTCGCATCTTTATAAAGTAAACAAAGACTAAGATCAAGATTACTGTATAAACAGCTCTTTTTGTTGGGAAACGCTTGTCCACTGAGGAAATTGCCGGATCTGACTTATTATAAAAAACAGTAAATACTTGCCGCTCTAACTCTTTTTTGTGCGGCTCTGCAGCAAAAGCATTGCGAAACAGATGGTCAAGTATAAAAGATTCACCCGTATAATGCTTTCCCTCTACAACATAAGAATAGTTTACAGCTACAGCAAAGCGATCATCATCCACTTGACCAACACTCAATCCTTCAATCTGACTACTAGTAGAACTGTTAAGTCTAAAATAACTATATAAATCTTTAATGGTACCACAGCAATACCACAGAACAATTCCTGCAATAAGAGCTAAGCCATATATACCAATTTTTTTGCTATTCTCTTTTAACCAAGCTTTCATGTTTCCCAAATTGTATAAAACTCATCTGGAAGATGCACTTCAAAACACATTCTCTTCTCTTTAGCTGGATGAATAAAGGAGAGCTTGTAAGCGTGCAAACAAAGGCGCTCAACAGGGTTTCTCTTAGCCCCATACTTTTTATCGCCAACAATTGGATGTCCATTATAGGCTGATTGCACCCTAATTTGATTCTTTCTGCCTGTCTCGAGAGTTATTTCAAGTTGAGTAAATTTTGCACTTCTCTTTGCAACTTCATAGTGCGTCACAGCAAATTCACCTACATGACTCTCTGGAAGACTATGCATCACATAATTTTCATCTTGAACCAAATAGCTTTGCCAAACGCCTTTCTCCTCTTTGATTGCACCTTCAACGATTGCAGAATAGTTTCTTTGCACTTCATGCTTTTGAAGCTGCTCTTTAATATTCCAAAGTGTTGCATCGTCCCTTGCAAACATCATGACGCCAGATGCCTCTCTATCTAGTCTATGAATTACAAATACTCTTCCTGGACGATAAAGATCTTTCAAAACGCTGTGTGCTGTATTCACGTCTTCATAATTTGCTTCTACACTTAAAAGCCCCGCTGGCTTATTGATCACGACAAGATAAGGATCTTCGTAAAGAATTTCTACATCTTTTTGTACTTTTTTAACTTTTGGCCAAAGACGCACCTCATCTCCGGGAATCACTTCCCTTGCAGCCTCTTTAACAACTCGGCCGTTCAGTGTCACACGCATCTCTTTTAATAATGAACGTATCGTAGTTCTTGAACTATCAGGGGATAACTTAGCAACTTGCTCAATGAGAGCACTCTTCTCTTCGCATATATATTTTTTCAACTTGTCCTCAAACAGATAAACTTAAACAAGAAAATCATAAAGCACATAGCTCATAAATAAAAGAGGGAAATCCAATGCAAACATTTAATTTAACAACTTGACGAATTATCTTACGTCGCGCTATAGTGCATGGCTTGAATACACAAACAAGAATTGAGGAACGATGACAAAAGATCCTAAAGCAAAAAAACCAAGACGTCCAACACCGCTAAAGCGTGATGATCAAGCTGAAAAGCGTCGTCTTATCAATAAATCATTCAAATCACGCGTACGCACAGCTATAAAAACATTTGATGAAACACTTTCTAAAGCTGATGCAGCGACTAAAAAAGCAAATCTCAATGAAATATACAGCCTGATGGACCAAGGTGTTAAAAAAGGCATCTACAAAATCAATACAGCAAGCCGTACTAAGTCAAGAGTTGCAGCCAGGTTTGCAGCGCACGCATAAAATCTCTCCTCCACTGCCTGGGTCTTTTCTCTCCAAGCCATTCCGGCTGCTAGACGACCCAGGCCATATACGTACAAACAAATTATACGCAAACCAACTTGCACTTAATTGCACAACAATTTACAATTATGTTTATATAAATTAGGTGCGATATGGATATTACTTTGGGCAGCAAACACTGGGATGAGAAGACAATTGAAAATAAGCTTGATGAACTTGCGCACTTCGATAAAAATGAAAGCTGGCTTAGTGCAGACCTTACTGTTCATAAAAAGGGATTTTTTACAAAGCTATTTTGGCGTATTTGTAAGTTATTTTATTCAAGTAATGATTTAAAAGAAGCTTCTTACAAATTAGAAACTTTTTCTTGGGCTGTACTAGCGAGCAAGAATCCTGCACTTTCACAAAAGTATAGAGATTGTATTGCTAAAATTAATACTCTCTCTCCCCAAAGATGTAGGGTTAACCCCTCAAAAAATATCGAACAACCAGCATCAACAAAAGTTTTAGTGCTAGATCCTTCTGTTGTATTATCTCCTGAAGAATTTGGCAATCTATTGGATAAACACCCAAATCTTACATGCCTGTATAGCAGTCGTAGTATCTATAATATTCATGGATGTAATTGGGCTAGTGGCACAGGCTGTGATTGGCTTACAGATGAGCATCTTAAAAAATTACAAAATCAAAACAACCTCAAGGATATCTGCCTATATAAATGCCCTAATATCACTGATGCTGGCATTACAGATTTAAAAGATTTACCATTAACATCTTTACGTATTATTTGCTGCCAGGGCTTTGATGGATCACATTTAAATTCTTTACCACCAACTCTTACGCAACTAGATTTACGAGGCAATACAATTGATGAATGGGCGCTTAAGCATTGCAAAAATACTAATCTACAAACACTACTGTTAGATAAAACTAATGTTTATAGCCTTAGAAACTTACCAAAAGAAATACAAGCGTCACTTACAACACTTAGCCTTTCTAATTGCTCAAATATTGATGCGTCCAGCTTTGGCAATAACAATGCAGTTCAACGAGCTACCTTTCCAAACCTCACTACACTATACTTATCTGGCTGTAGGAATATTCACGATTTTGATTTTTTAAAAAGATCTCCAAAGCTTCAAGGACTTGATCTTTCTTGTTGTTCACAAATTGAGCGACCCATAAACATCAACTCTATCCAGGAGTTAACAGAATTGCTTTGGATAGATCTTCGTAGAACAAATATCCGATATCAAGATGATATTATGAATCTTACTATTAATCGCAAGATTACCATAGCCTGGCCTCATTGTGTACTTCAGGAACCTTCTGAGCCAGAAGATGCTCCAAGATTTAGCGTAATTCCTATTCCAAAAAATGAACATGATTACGAGATAGGTAGTCATGTGTATTACTTAGCAGAAGAAGATCTTGATACAAAACAGTTAGAAAGAACAAGAATGGTAAATGGTCAGAGCTCTTACGATACGCCAGCAAATTATTGGCTAGGAAAATGGGACTCTATTGATAAAGAAGATGCTATGTACTCTATTCTGTCTGAGACTCGTTATATTATATAGTCCAGCGATGGCAAAGAGAGGAGATCCTACGGCTTGGCCTTGCAACACAATTAGCTAGAATTTTGTCGCTAGCAACGATTTTTAAAGACTTTTTTGCGCGCGTTACTGCTGTGTATAACGCTTCTTTGCCAAACTGCTCTGAACCCTCAGGAAGTGTGAGCAATACATGATCAAATTCGCTTCCCTGACTTTTATGTACCGATAAGCAATAACCATACTCATATGGGGGAAGCTCTCTTGGTAGAAACCTCTTTTCCTGAAAACACGCATAATCAATTTGCATATCCTCTCTAAAAAAAAGCAAACCAACTTCTCCATTGTAAAGCCGCTTTACATGATCGTTTGCACTCAGCATGATCGGTGCAACAAAGGGCTTCTGAAGACTTTTTGCCCTATCTTGCAATTTTAAGGCACATAGGCGATTTAATTCATCCACTCCTAAAAAACCTTTCCGAATAGGTGAGAGCACTCTAAAAGAACTAAACTCTTTTTCATCCTCTTGTGTACAGGGAAAATGATCTAACATGAGATGAATAATCTGCTCTTGCATTTGCTTAATTTCATCTTCCTTAAAATCAAATGGCTGCAGAGCAGGAAACAAAGATAATACTTTTTTAGTGTCACCCTCATTAATTGCTTTAGAAAGATTGATAATTGATTTTAACTCGCTTCTCATGCAATGAATAAGCTCTACGGTATATTCTGGAAGCATATCACAAAGGTCTGCAAAAAAACTACCAGACTCTACTGGAGGCAATTGATATTTATCCCCTATAAGCACGATACGAGAGCCTTTTTTTCTTGCAGACAAAAGCTTAATCATTAAACTTGCATCAATCATAGAACTCTCATCTACAATGATAAGATCTGCTGTAATAGATTCTAGCTCATCATCTAAAAGGCTACTTGAACTGGGCTTTATCCCAAGCAGAGAATGCAGCGTCTTTGAAGATAGGCAAGAAAGAAGTGTATCGTCACTTAATAACTTAGCTAAGCTGGCATGCAAATGCGCTGTAGCCTTTCCAGTGGGCGCACACACCACAATTTCATAATATTTTTTCTCATCTTCAGAAAGTGCCTCCCAAAGGGTATGTATCAGATGACTTGCTGTATACGTTTTACCAGTTCCTGGTCCTCCAGTAAGAATTGTAAGAGGATTCAATAAACTCTGCTCAATTGCTCTTGCTTGCAAGGGGAGTAGTTTTTTATCTTTCAATTGCCTCTCAAGCATATAAGTTACTTTCTCCAAAGCAATTTCAACTTCTACTTTATCTACTAAAATAGCTTTAAGTAGACTTAGAAACTGGGTTTCATAAGAGTAATAACGGGGTATATAAACGTAATCTTCTAAAGTATGTAAATGAGGCGAGCAAGCCACTTTTAAGCATGCTATAAGAGCATTCGTCTCTTCTTCTGCAACTTCCACTTCTGTAGAAAACCCCGTAAAATCATGCGGAGAAGGGATAATCTCATCTGCATTAATTTTTACCGCGAGATGTCCATTTCTTGCTGCCAGAAGCACAAAGGCAAGAAGATTTGCTTCTGCTGGTGTTTGGGCTTGCTTTGCAAATTCTGCTTCTAGATAAGAAAAATACCCTTTTTTTAAAAGCGTTTGAAAAAGAGAAAAGGAGAAAGCATCTATTTCTTTATTCTGCTCTTTTAAAAAAATTTGCTGTGCAAATCCTGTCATATCTGATAAATCCCACTTAAATTGTAAGGATCTTCTGAAATCCCGCGTAAAAAAAGATAATAAACGCCTCCAAAACATTCTTTAAATGGCCTTTTATCAACCTTTTTAAGGTACTTTTTTAACGCTGCAGTATAAATATTTGCTTGCAACAAGTAACCACATTCATTCATTGCAGATTTTAGATTTTCTTGGGCGTAGCTATTTAACACATTAGTTTTCCAATCTATAATGTAATACTTACCCCCTTGCTCAATAATTAAATCAATAAACCCCATTAAAAATCCAGACTCCTGGGTAATTTCTTCAATAACAACTTCTTTGTCCCAAGGGATTAAAAACTCCATTTCAACAAGTTTTTTATTATCAGGAATATCCTTTAAAGCAAATCCAGAGGGAAGATGCACAGATACTGTATGATTAATCATCAAAGCAATTGAGTCCTCATACCCTTCCAAATCAGTGCCTAAAATATAGGACAAAATCTCTTCTTTACTACATATCCCTACCTTATTTTCTAAAATATCATGAATGATCGTACCTGTAAGCATACCTCCTGGAACCATTTTTTCATGCTTTCCCATGATAACTTTATTACTACTTCCAGGAGTACAAGAAGAGTGCAGTGATGAAAAAGAATAAATTCCAAGCTTTTCTTTTGAAATTGCAAGGACTTTTGGCTCTACTAATAGAGGTATCTCTTCACTTGCTTGTACATATATCTCTATCTTATTTTCAATCATTTCACAGGAAATTTCTGGATGCATTCCTTCTAAAAACTGTTTGAGGCTATTTTTTGTAACTGCTCCGAAATGAGCATTGAGAAATAATTCCATGGGCGATGCAAACCCATCTGCCACCTGTTTTTGATCTTCATTAATCAACACAGGCACATAGAGCAACTCTTTTGCTCTGGTAAGTGCAACATAAAGCTGTCTTTCTTTTTCTGCATCTACCTCTTTCATATATTTTTGATAGGAAAAGGAGCCCTTTTTTGCGGCAACAAGCTTATCATTTTGAAAGACAGCCTCTTCATCATGCATTGTTCTATTAATCAAACCAAGGGCAAATACAACAGGAAATTCTAAACCTTTACTTCCATGAAGAGTGATTAGCTGAACCGCATTTTCACTTTCTTGCAAAATTTTTAAACCATCACTATTTTCTTCTAATTCTAATTCGCTTAAATAACTTAAAATAGCATGCGCACTAGACCTCCAAGATAAGCTCTTATTTTCTAAAATCAATTCAAATAGCTGCATAAGCTCTCTATAGAACTCAATACCTGCATCTCTTGCTAAAATCTCTTCTGATCTCTTTTCATTGAGTAATTCATGAAAAAATGCTGCAAAAGAATGCTCTTCAAGCACTACTTTCAACTGCTGAAGCTCTCTTAACAATTCTGATTCTAAACGTTCATCCTTATTTGCAACTTGCACGGCTGTTAAACCAAAGAGGGGAGTCATTAATAATTTAGGCAATATAGAAGGCTCATAAGGATCCATAAAAAAGTATAAAACCGCCTTCAAAGAGTTCCAGGCATCTCTATTCACAAGAGAATCACTTCTTTTAAATTGAACTTTTATTCCATGACTTTTTAAATAAGAGCCTATACGCACACCCTGATAGCGATCTCTTACCAATATGGCCATATCAGAAAACAGGAATTTACAATCTTTACAAAGCATTGCAATTTCCTTAGCAATATAGGGAAAAAATGCTTCTAATTCAATTGTAGGTGTAGGCCAGGCCTTACTTCTTCCGGGTGAAGAACTTGCTATAAAAAAGCGCAGTGGCTTATTAAAGCCCTCTTGTTTATGTGGAGCAGACTTTACTCTTTCGACATGCAAAAAAGATTGAAGAGAGGGCAAACTAATCCAAGGCTTTTCACAAAACAGGGCATTTAAAGCTCCAATCAATTTTGCAGAAGAGCGAAAATTTGTGTCTAAAAAATATCTATTTTCTCTTCCAAGCACATCTCCTGCGTGCAAATATGTATAAATATCTGCTCTTCTAAATGCATAGATAGATTGTTTTGGATCGCCTACCAAGTAGCAAATTGTCTTACTGTCTGAATTATCTAAAAAGCACTTCTGAAAGATATTCCACTGCAAAGGATCTGTATCTTGAAATTCATCGATAATTGCAGCTTTATAACGCGCTTGGATAGCATGGACAAATTCTTTTTTATCCATACTCTCATGCATTTTTCTTAAAATATCATCTGGCGAACATGCATCCTCAGTGCAGCTAGATTTA
The DNA here is from genome assembly GCA_031292375.1 of Chlamydiales bacterium. Classification (NCBI taxonomy): domain Bacteria; kingdom Pseudomonadati; phylum Chlamydiota; class Chlamydiia; order Chlamydiales; species Chlamydiales bacterium. The sequence continues at coordinate 19,747 of JARLHF010000020.1, read as the reverse complement.
AGTTCCAAACATCCTCGTACTAAGCGTAAAATGATCTTATTTTCATCTCTTGCATCCTCTACAATAGGGTAAAGCATATCTTTAATCATATCTAGACAGGCTGGCCATATGGGCTTAGAAATATTTTTCTTAAGCTTATTATCCAAAAGTAACTCAACAATAGGCAGGCCCACTTCAATCAACTGATCAAAATCCTCGTAGGTAATTTTATCCTTTTCAAATAGCTGTATAAAATGTTCAATATGATCTAAAATTTCTTCTTTCACATTGCCTTGGCGGCTGCAAATTTCAGTATAAAAAGGAGCTATTGTTTTAAATGCCTCTAAAAGCTTGCTGCCATCCACTAAACGATTTTTCTTTAAACTATCAACGCATGCACAAAATGCACGATAAGATTGCGAAAAATTCGCATATTTTTCTGTTTTTTGTGCTCTTTGCATATACGAGGCAATTATTTTGATTAGCTTCTCTATAGAATACTGCTTCAAAATCAGTTGTAGCTGCGCTGTACTACATAATTCTGGCAACAGATGCAGTAAAAAGTCTTTTACAAGCTGCTCATCTTTTACTAAATAACTACAATCATCTGGGTTTAACACGGATACAGGAAGGCCTGCAAATACAAAATACTCCTTTAACATACGCGCGCAAAATGCGTGGATTGTAAAAATTTGAGCCTCTTCAAAACAGGAAAGAGCTATCTGTATACGAGTAATTGCTTGCTTTGTTTTGTTTTCTTTCATCAGCTCTAAGAGATATTCAGGAATACTTTCTTCTCTGTTAATTCCCTCTAAAATATCCAATAATTTACAAAGGTGAGAATAAATACGTATCTTTAGATCCTTTGTTGCAGCCTTTGTAAAGGTTACAAGTAAAATCTCTTGTAATTCTAGAGGCTCTTTTTCTATCAAAAGACGCCCTACAATATTTTCTATAGAAAATGTCTTGCCAGTTCCAGCAGAGCTCTCTAAAAAATGCGATTGAAAGCAATTCAACTTGCTACTTAAAACATCAAATCTCTGCATCTTTTCCATACCATCCCGATTTGACTTCTTTAAAAATATCTGTAGGGGCATTTTGCCATTTTGTAATTAAAAGATCAGAAGAGGGTAGATCATCCTTGTTACAGGCAAAATTAATGTAAGGATCAACAACCCCTATATACTCTTCTAGAGCCATTTTTACCTTATTTTTTAACTTTAAAGAAGCACTCTTCATCATATCTTCCGACCATTCAGAAGAAAATAAAAGAGGATTTTTCCTACAAAAATAGTAATAAGAGAGTAACTTTTGCAAAAGAGGGAAAGGATTTTCAAAAAATGCCTTTTTCTTTTTTCCATCCTTGCAAAAGAGTAGCGCCCTTTCAGACGGAACCTCTTGCAATGCATGAAGTACAAGATAGCTTGGAAGCTCTTTAAGAGCCTCTTTAAATTGATCTTTTCTAAACGAAAGCAACCCTTTAGAAGAGATTTCTTCAATTTTTCCTGTAATCAATACAGACCCATTTTCAAATGGTATACTAATTGGAGGGGACAGAATCGTATTATAAGAAACTTGTGTTTGCTTTCTACATTTCTCTTTCAAATGTATTTTTACAATTGATTCTAATCCAATACCTTGTTCATACAATTCCTGATGCAGTTTTTCGACTTCTTCTATGATGTGCTTCTTGGAAAGATTTTTGAACAAGCCCTGAGAAAGTTTATTTTCTTTTTCTAAAACAGCAAAAATTTTCTCTAGTGGATGTCTTAGAGAGGCTTTTTTAATCTGATAGAGTAAGAGAGGGGATAGTAGGCTAATTTCATTATCTTGCATTTTCTCTTCTTGAGACAAATATAAATTCAATTCTTGGTTAAGATACAGCTTTAAGGGATTTGCAAGAGCCGCTTTTAAATCACTTATCTTCACAATAGCATTTTCTTTGCTATGTGGATCGATAATTACGTCTGCATGCACAAAAAAATCTGGAAAGGGACGAAAGGGAGCGCATCTATCTTTTTTATAATAAGCCTTTGCTAAAGCATAAGCCGATTGTGAGCACATATTTTGCTTCGAAAAATAAGATGCGGCAAATGCATCTAAAGGATGATTTACCACTGTAAGTGGTACTGTAAATGCATTTTTATTATAACTTAAAAATTCCGTAATAAATTGACTATGCGTTGCACTATCCTCATCTTTACCTTTAGAATAACTCATAATAAAATGTGATCTTGCTGAAAGAAGCGCTTCCAAAAATAAGTACCTATCATAATCGGCACTTGTCGGAGAATAGTCACTATCTTTATAAAGACCTCTAAAATCCAGCAGAGATTTATGATTTTTTCTTGGAAATGCCTCCTCATTCAAGCCTATCAAACAAATCACTTTTGCAGGAATTGCTCTCATTGGCAAAAGAGAGCAAAAACGAACAGCTCTCAACTTATTATCATGTACAGCAAAAACTTCTTCTTGAAGCATTTCTTGTAAATGTGGACGAATAGACACAAAGCTAAATTTTATGTTCTCACTACTATCTAAAAAATAATCTGCTTTAGAAAGAAGCGTGAATTTATCAATTAAATAATTCCACTCTTCTATTTGTACTTTACTTTCATTGAAAATAAAATAGGCTTGTAACAAGCATTTTAAGTATGCGCTCCATTCTTTCAAAGAAAACATACTTCCATCTTCTAAAACCCTTAAATCTGACCTCAAAGATCTTAACAATTCTTGCCATTTACCAAGAAGGCTTGCCATTGTAAAGCTTTCTTCAGCAAAGGATTCGCTATCTGATCCAACAAGATCCTTCATAATGCCTTCAAAGCACTGCTCCCAAGTAGAACGGATAGAGACATCAAAATCTCTTCCATAAAGCCTTTGCAGCATCTCTTTTCTATGATCATTATCATTGCCCCAGCTAAGATGCATTTTTCTTGTCCACTTCTCAATCTCTTGAACTTGACTATCTGAAAATGTATGCTTTTTTTGAAATTGTGGGTGCTGCAATAAGGCCATAAGCGATGTAACGCTCCATCTATTATCTAAAAGCCCTAAAAGAAGAAGCATACCTTCTGCATAACTATTTTGTTCTGCAACTTTAACATCTAACAACTGAAAATCCATGAGGCTCTCTTTGCAACCAAAAATGGCTTTAATATGAGGCGCATACTCTGCAATGGATGGGGCCATAACAACAACATCATCTAATAAGAATTGATTCGCTGAAACAATCGAGAGTATTTTTTCATAAAGGATTTGTACTTCTCTATACTTTGAGGGGGCAGCATATACTTGTACTGAATCATCATCTTTTGCAACATCAACCCTTACAGAAGCTCTTGGATTACGCATGAATAGTATATCAGCCTGTATCTTTTGCAATCTTTTATCAAGAGCTTCCTCAAACAATACAACTTCATTATTTTCCCACTCCTCATATACAGGAGCCAAAGGACTTGGAAGCACATAAGAGGAGTAGGCAAAAGACTCCTCTTCTTCTATCATAGAAAAGAACTTTCTTCCCACTTTTCCAAAGTTTGAAAGTAGTGGATTTGTATTGCTTACATAATCAAAAAGATCGTTTTGAGTGTTTTCTTTAACTTTTCTTTTCTTCCACTTACCTTGCAAAGAAAGTGTTTCTCGACTTGTCAGCGTATCTGTCCAAAACAGGGGCGTAGGTGACAATAAATGCATATAGACAGGAGTTGTTCTTGCAAGCTCTTTAAAAAAGTTGAAATAAATTTTTGCAATATAGCTTAAGCAAAAAATATGCACCTGGATGTTATGCTCTTTTGTACTTTGAAAAGGTATATTTTCTAAATGTTTATAAGGATAATTATCACTAAAAATACGCATCCATAAAAGGCTTTGGTATCCATCTAAAAGTGGATTTTCTTGCCATCTCTGAAGCATGTGTGCAGCTGTTATTCCATACTCCAAAAATAACTCTGCAAGGCTATTACAAATACCAAGCAATCTTTTTGTTACACTTTCAGGCCATTTTTCATTTTTTTGAGGATCTACTTGCAAATAAGAAAAAAGTTCATTCCAAGCCTTTTGCTCTACACCCAATGTAGAAAATAAAAAAAAAGCTTTTTTTATTTCCATTTCAAGGCGAAATACAAGTGCCATCTTGTTTGTAAAAGTATCAAAAGAATAAGAAAAACAAGACCTTGAAAGCATACCAACTGCTTGCTTTACATAAGTAAAATGCAATCCCATAGCCATGCCCGACTTTTTATCCTCAGCAAGACGAAGCATCAAAAAGCGCTTCATAGAGGCACTTGGAACAATAACAATACGTTTTGTAAACGCATCTGTATCTTCACAAAAAAGCAGATTCCTCAAGCCCTCATAAAGGACCTCTACACGATTGCTATATATGTAGGTAGGAAATGTTTTCACAATATACTTATATTAAATGAGTTGCAAAATTAAACAGATTAGAATTTAAAGCAATTTACGCAATAAAACTTATTACTTATATCATTTTTTACAGCTATAAGCACCATAATCTTTTTGACGCTAGTAAACGAGATAAAATATACACAAACAAGTTCAAGAATTGTTTTTTGAACTTGTTTGTGTATATAGTTTTTTTGATATATTCTTTGTGTTTTTTAATGACTATTGGGCATATGTTTTGGCAAATATTATATTGCTTGTACTATTGTCATATTATGAGGTGAGTCCATGAAATCTTATTCTACTTCAGAAAAACTTCTTCTTGAAGAAGTTTTACAAGCTGCTAAAAAAACTAAAGCTGTATGAAATATTACAAACTATATCCTGCACCATAATCTTGATTTACTTGATCTTTATACATAAAAATTACAATAGTGATATAAACAAATAAAGAAGGCTTTTGTGAACATAAGTAATATCATATCTTACTGTTTCAATCCACGTTATAAAGAAACAAATGCATTAAGTACTTACAAGAATAGTAGCTTTTTTAAAAAATTTGCGATTGCCTTAATCACATTAACAATGGGCATTTTAACAGTTGGTATCGGAGCATTGGCTACATTTCGTATAACAGTTGGCCTCATGAACCAAACCACGCAAAAAACAGACCAGAAGGCTCAAGATATTTTAAATCCCAAGAGAGCTGCCCTTATCCAAGCACTTACTCAAAACCCAGCTTCACTTTTAGATGAAAATGGAAAAATGAAGGAATATCCAGGCATTGCAGAATGCCATTGCCACCCCTCTTTATCAAGAAATAAAGACTCTGACTCTCGCGGAATCTTCGAGACACAACTGATAGAATTAATATCAAAAGAATTTCATTCTAAGAAAGAGCCTCTCTGGATTTGCAGTATTGCTCCTGGTTCTTGCTTCCAAGAAATCGTATTACACGCTAAATTGACAGAACTTGGCTACCAGGTTAACTGGATCTTGGCTGACCCAGACTATTTACTAAAAACTAGTGATGAAGACAAAAAAACCTCCTCTTCGATAACCACTAATACCTTAGACCAGGCAAAACAACTATTTCAAATGATTGATCCTAAATCAGAGATCATAAATGGACACGACTTTGAGCACTTATTCGGATCTCTTGAAAGCACAAATCCACAATTTAAATATCCCACACCTCAAGTATTCTTAACTATTGATTCTGGACTAGGTGGTAATCTTATGCCCATAGATAAAGAGAAATTTGACAAACATGCCCATATCCTCCCAAAACGATTCAAAGATAACTACTCAGGCTATATTAACTTACTAAATAAGCTAAGAATCCAAGTAGAGACTTTAGAAACGGCAAAAATTTGCGGTATTTTGGAAAAAGACGCAGGCAATGTTAAAGCCTTTCTACAATATTATCCCGATTCTTCCAAATAAGAAAGACATTCACTTTATACACAAACAAGTTCAAGAATTGTTTGTGTATAACTCCCTCTTCTTAATATAATTGCTTCGTTACAAACAACGTAAAGACTAAGCATGAAAATAAAACCCTTTACCTTTTTAAATGCGACACAGTTTTTGGGGGTTTTTAATGACAACCTCTTTAAACTTCTTCTTATTTTTGCGCTCATCAACATTCAGGGTATAAAGCAAAGTCAAACAATTTTGTCTCTTGCAGGAGCCATCTTTGTGCTACCCTTTCTTGTTCTCTCTATTCCTGCAGGAACACTTGCAGATCGCATCAGCAAAAAGGTCATCATTATCTATGTCAAAGCAATTGAGCTTGCAGCGGCCATACTCGGTGTCATCTCCTTTGGGCTAGAAAGTGCTCTTGGTCTATACTCAGCTCTTTTTATACTGGCAATATCTGGTGCTATTTTTGGTCCTACCAAGTATGGCATTGTTCCAGAACTTGTTAAAAAAGAAGAGCTCTCTAAGTCTAATGGTTATCTATCTTCATTTACCTTTCTCGCCATTATCATTGGAACATCTGCTGCTGGACCACTTGTAGAGGCCTCTGACAGAAACTATTTTTTTGCATCTTTTGCTTGTTTAATCTTAGCAATTATTGGAATGCTTACAGCTATAAAAATCCCCCATACACCTGCTGCCAGCTCCTCTAAAAAATTTACCCCCTTCTTTTTTTTAGAAGTTATTCATAATCTAAAAGAAGCAAGCAACATCAAGTATCTCCTTGTAGCTATTTTTGGATCTGCTTATTTTCTTTTTATTGGAGGCTTTACTCAGCTCAACATTATTCCCTATGCTGTATACTGCCTTGGACTTTCAGAAATAGAAGGAAGTTATCTTTTTTTAATCACGGCTCTTGGAATAGGTATAGGATCTCTTGTAGCTGGAAAGCTATCTGGAAAAAAAGTTCAACTTGGCCTATCACCCATTGGCGCTCTTGGAATGTCTATCAGCGCGCTCACATTAAGTTTTTGTGAGCTAAATTTTTACCTTCTCTTCTTAGCTCTTTTCTTTCTTGGAGCCTTTGGAGGAATCTATTTAATCCCACTAGACTCCTACATACAAGCTGCAAGCCCAAACAACAAGAGAGGGCAAAATGTTGCTGCTAACAACTTAATGGGCTTTACGGGCGTTTTATTCGCTTCTTTTCTTCTCTATCTAATCGGCAATATTCTTGGGTTTTCTGCCAATATTGGCTTTATGTGCATTGGCATCATAACAGCATTTGTTACCCTTCTCTTCTTCTATCTTTTAAGGTTCCCTCTAAAAAGCCTTTTTGGGTACTAGCGAAAACTCCTTGAGCTTCTTGTTTGCTCTGCTTGTGACCGAGCTTGCAAATCTTGCTGTAAAGGATTTACTCCCTTTACAACCAGTAAAGCTTTCATAATAGCTTGCTGATCCAAGTCAGGACGAGAACTTGATCCTACAACAACATAACCTACAATTGCATTACTTTTGTCTGCCAAAGGAAATGCAACACTATAGTTTGCGCTACTAGCAGCCGCTTGAGCATTACTCCAAAGAACAGCTGTTGTATTAGGATTGGAAGCTACGCTACCATGATAAAACTGTACTGTAAGTGTAGGCTCACTCATACTAGAATTTTTGGTAACTCCATATACAGCAACGCCTCCAGCAACACCTGCCTCATTATACCCATTTAAAATAATAGACAATTTATCATGTATCCTGCTCTCTGCATCTTTAAGGCTTATATTTACAGATGTAAGCGTTGGAGACTCCTTTTTAGCAGGTGGATTTGTAGCAGTAACCTGTTGTTGGCTTGAAAAAATCACAAAGGAAACAACAGCTCCTAGAATAGCAAAACACGTTAACTTAAATTTCATAACTACCTCTTTTAATGATTATTTTTATTGTTGATATTGAACTGGAACAGAGTCAGAACTTCTACTAACAAGTATTACAAACTTTTGTGCAGCATTAGCATCTGGCTGACCATTTGCTCCAATAAAGATGATCTTGCATCTTGGCTTGTTGCTTGGATCTAAAATAGTAACAATACCACTCACATAGGCTGCACTATTATTAATAAGCGCCTGCCTTGCAACATCCGCAGATCCCATTAACGTATCTTGAGGATAGCCAGAAGTATATGTGCCAGAAAAGCTTTTGGAAGTAAGATCGTACCAACCAATATAGCCTTGCTGATTATCTTTTCTATAGATATCAAGAGCCAAAGAGCTCCACTTAGAAAAATTCAAAGCTGTAGCACGCACAGTCAATGACGATTCTGTTGTCATCGATTGCGATGTAAAAACAGTGCCAGGAGCATCTGTTGGTGCTGGCAGTGCAAAAACTGCAAGGTTTGTGCTTAACAATAGCGCAAAAGGTGCTGTAAATTTCATAAAATATCTCCTCTACTTTTATTAAAGTACTTAAATTTAATATATCCAAAACTCGCGTTAATAAGAGAAAGGCTCTCTATTTGGGGCATCGGGAGGCTCTGTAAATACATAATCTCGTGTATTTTCCATGGCTAAATGTCCTTTTTCATTAATTGAAGTAATCCTTCGCACCTCAGAACCATCAGCATTTAAAACTCTTACTGTTGCAGCAGATGGATTTCGAATCTCGGAATAAGCAAGTCCTCTTTTCTTCATTAACTCTCGATTGCTCATTGAACGATTATAATGCTCAATATAGCGTCCATGAGCATCTCGTGATAAAACATAGTCTACTGCATAGTTTCCCTTATTAGCGGCTTCTACATTGACATCTTGAATAGCTCTTCGAACATGCCTTTCTCTAAACTTAACATCAGGATCTAGTTGTGCTATATAAGGTTCTGTATATCGAGTTCCATAAGTAGGGTTCTCATTTTGTTGATATACTCTGTACCTTCTCGGTGTGTTTTCAGTAGCTCGTTCTTCTTGTGCAGGCACATTATAGCCTCTTCTAGACTGCGTTTGAGCGTAAGATACTGAGATTAGACCCAGGGAAAGAATTGTGAGGAACATAAATTTGAGCACCATACGAACTCCCTAAAAAATTATAGTTATTTCTTTAAATATATAATTTTTATTAGAAAAAGAAAAGCTATTGTTCTAGAGAAGGCAGCTTCTCCCAGAGAGAGGCCCCTGGGAAATTTATTTTTTAAATTGGATATTTGATGATGTTCTTCGTAGAACTTTGATTAGACTTCTTACATAATTACATTTGCTTGTTAAAATTTCAATTTTTCTAAGCAAAGCTAATTATGCAAGAAGTCTATTTTAAAAGTCGTATACCACTTGAAGGTCAAACTTTACAAATCTGTTCTTGCCACCAATGTTTTTGTCTTTTGCAACAGAATAAGAAGATGTTGCTCTGATAAGTGCATGATCTGTGACACTATAGTAAGAGCGAAATTCTACGCCCCTATAGTTAGAATTACCTTCTGCCTGGGATGCAGGGACCACATTTACACTCTGAGGGTCTACATAGTTACCGGGGTCTGTTGGGTCTGCCGTACATGCATAGTCACCCCTAGCTGTAGAATTTCCTCTTCCTATACCTGCACTATCAAAATTAGGCACTGCTTGATAACCCACTTCTTGATAACAAATATCAAAAAGGTAATCACCCGTCTTACCAATTTTTCCATATACCAAACAAATATACCAGCCCTGATTCGCACGCGTCCAATTAGATGTAACAACTTTTTTTGCAGCATGGTTGATCAACCAAGCACCGTAGATAGCTCCTTCTTTGCCTTCAAAGCCCCAGTAGTCGGGAACAAAATCATACCCGAGCATAAACTGAGAATTGACAAAACGATACTTTGGAGAATCTAAAACACCATAGCGATCAGCACCTTTTTTTCTCCAATGGACAAAAGAGTATTTTGCAAAAAAACCAGTATCCATAATTTCATCGAGAAAAGCCTCTCCTGCCCATGCATAGTGACTATCCCTATAATCGACAATACAAGGGCCTGCTTCTGTTTTAAAAGGACCGATACAAGTTTCAGTATCATAATTTAGCAAGATACCATCAAATGAAGAATCGTATTGAATACGCGAATCAAAAATATTTGACATGCCCTTGCGACCAAGCTCTACATAAAGGTCAGAATTATTACAACCCCTGTAGAAGCTATAACCAACCCAGGCTTTTCTCACATTTACACCCGTAACACCGCTACTCTCTACGCCCATTGTCGTTTTAAATTGAAATTGCGTTTCAGCCCAATCTCTGCCGCCATCATAATCAAAATAGATATTGCCTTCTGCTTGAAAATAGTTTGAGGGGGCTTTAAGAGGCGTTGCAACAGGAGCCGTGGTAACTAATGGTATACCCCCATCGACTTGTACAGGGTTTACAGCAGGCTCTCCTCTCGTATGATAACCCAAATTGTTTTTAAGTTGAGGAATCCACTTAAGCCTAATGTCGGCAGTAACAGATATACCACCCTTTGCAGCTTCTGCAGCAGCTCGTCTTTCTGCCTCTTCTAATTCTTCAAATGGTTCAGATTCAATTTCTTCGGTGTCTGTTTCGATTTGAGCAAAAAGTGTTGTTGTAAGTAATAATGCAAATAAAGGAAGTACGTATTTATAAAGTTTCATGATTCTCCCACTTTTATTAAATTAAGTGGAAATGTATATCCTCTATCTATTATTAAGTAAATAAGAAATTAAAGACTCTGCAAAGACTTTACTCTTGCCCATATTCAAATGGCTTTACGTAAAGACCCCAAGTTTTTTTTCCAAAACCCTTGAACCATTTTTTCCAAGACATAAGTGGATGACCTGTAGAGCCAACATAGTCAAGAGCCCAAAACTCTAATTCCAGGGTTCCTGGGTTAATAACAAAGCCAAAACGCGTATTAACCCAGTTGCTGTCAGCAAATAGAATGGGGCGTGGCATGGAAAATCCAAGAGATTGCATTGCTACAACAATCTCATTGTGGTAGTCGAGTACAAAACTTACATCTTTTTTACAAAGTAAGAGACAAGCTTCAGTAATTTCCCTCAATTCACTTGAAGAAATTACTGAATACTTTGATACATTTGTACTAAGATATTCTGATAATAAGCTTATATCGCCTTTTAAAAGAGAATGATCTCCCAAAACATGCTTCAAAATATCTATTACTCTATTTGCCAAAAGATCACTTGAAATATAGGGAAAATGCTCATAAAGAGAACCATCAATATCTTCTAAAGAGAGAGGAACTTTTCCAATACGCTTTACCCAATTTTCTTGAGATAAGCGCTGAATCAAAGAAGAGCGAAATTCTGGCAATGTCATATTTCCAGAAATACTTTTTATAGACCGTTTTAGCAAAAGCGCAATTTCTTCTGGTAAATTTTTAGAAAGTACATTTGAAAAAGCTTCTAAAATCATTTCTGAGACATAAATTTTTTGAACAAAGTCTTTTCTTGGCACAATAAAATGATCTCGAACCCATGTGTAAGTATAGGATTGCTCCATCCAGCTAAGAACAAATGGTTCTAGACCAGGCTTTAAAGTAAAAGCATGTGTCGGCGAAAACGCAAGCATGGAACGCTTTGCATCATTCATAAACGCCTTAATAATTGAATGAGGCACTTCTTTTAAAGAATCTACATAAAACGCCAAAAGCTCCTCTTCACTCTCAACCCATGTTGACTTTTCAGTAGGGGGGCTTTCCCTACTATAAAGGCAGCTAATTAAAGTTGCCATTGAACCTCCAGATGTATATGCCCATGGCTTTTTTGAAATCTTGTCAAGATTTTCAAGAGGTTTACTTTGAGGTACAACTTTGTGAACTTTTGCAACTCTATAAAATGCTGACTCCAAAAACTCATCTGTCTTTATATGTCTTGTAATCTCTCCAACAAGGTCAGAATACTCCTTTTTTAAATCGTCAATACCTTCTGAATGCATAATTTCATTTTCAGTTAAAATAAAAAATTCTACCAAATAATTAATAAACTGCTTAGGTGTATAGATCATGCTCCAAACAGATGGATTATTTCTTCCATGTTTAAATAACAACCTAAAGCCTGCTGGGCTATCATCATAAAAAGATTCCGCTTCTTCGCGCATATCTGCATCATAAATTTCTTGAAAATATTCAGGAAACTTCTGTTCATATGTTTTCATCAAAAACTGATAGAACTGATTAATTGAATTTGTTTTTTCAGAAAAAGCATCTCTTTTATTTAAAAGCTCATCAATCTGTCTTAGGCACGAATTGTATTCGATTCTAGCCCACTGTTCTTGAGACTCACTAGATGCTCTTTTTAACTGAGATTCCAATGTCTTTGCTTGGTAGAATACCTGTTCATAGTGAATCTGAATCTCATCTATCTCTTTTTTATATTCTTCCAATTTTTTAGAAAGAAAATTATAGATGCACTCTCCAATTCCTTGTGGCTCTGAGGAGTGCATCCCTAAACTAGAATAAATGTTCCATGTACAAAAATCTGCTTTGCTTTCAGAAAAAGATGCAACAGTAAATTCCCATGTTCTTAATATCGGATTGTCCGTCACAGCCTTATAAATGACTTTTGCTCTAGAAAAACTCTCGTGAAAGCCTCTGATAATTTGAGCTTTGCTCTTTTTTGTTGAAATTTTAACTTTAGTTTCTGCAAGAAGCTTCTGCTGTAGTAGATCTACAGGCTTGTCTTCAATTTCTCTTATCTCATCTTCCTGCAACTCATAATGATAAAGAAGCAATATTTTTAAAATTTCTTCTACGGTTATGATACCGCCCCTATAGGCAGAAAATGCCTCTTCAATTAGCTTCTCCGATTTTTTTTTAATTTGCAACGACTTCAGGACAATAAAAAGTCCCTTGACACCCAAAAGCTCTTTGCCCTTAGGAGCTAAATAAACAGGCTTTCTTAACGATCCAGAACCAAAACTTGGACTTAAAGGAACAGAATACTCAATACCACCAAATGTTCTTTTAAGACGGCCCGTGCTGAACAAATCTCTACAATCATGCAAAAAGCGGATCGGTTGTTCATCATGAATTACAATTGCAGGAGCCGTTGCAAAACAAGAACCTACATTTTGCCTAAAATAGCAAAGCCACGCAGAGAGCACAGCTCTTTTTACATCCGCATCTGTTACAACATGTTTTAAATCCAGATCTAATGTATCTCGAACAAGCTGTTCGACGTATGGAAAAGAAAGGGGCTTGCTAATCATCTTAAGAGAAAAATTTACCTCTTTACTCTCTTGTAAAAATTGAAGCGATTTAAATAGATGCTCTTCCATAGGGGCTTCATGAATGCTTTTTGGCCCTAAAAGAAAGCGCTTCTCTCTAAGATAAGCTATCATTTCTTTTAAAAATTCTTCATGAACAGCTCCGCTATCTGTAATTAATCTAATTGCAATAGCTCTTGTTTTAATTACATTTCGAATGCGGCTACTTTCTTGCAAAGATGAATCCTTTAGTTCTAAACTTAAGGCAACATCTTGATCAAAAATCGATGTAACAAGAGAAGAATCTTTCTTTCTTTTCTCACAAACAAGCTCATATACCCTCAAGAAAAAGCCTGGTTGATCAGCAAGCTGTGTTATTTGTTCAAGTATTTTTCGCATATCTACAGTGTATATTTTTTGATCTTTATTTTTGACTGCATTTTGTATACTATGGCGACTTAAAACTTTACCCGTGTGAATTCACTATTATGTTAATTAATGTCATAGATAATAAAACTTCTAAAACCATACAAGTTGAAATCAATAATGATTCCACCGCAAAAGATTTAGCGCAAAAGCTCAATCTAACGGGGCCAAATCAAGGCCTTGGTATAAGCATCAACGGGACAACTCTTGACTTATCTCATTCTCTACATGAAGGCGATTTAGTTACTTTTTGGACCTTTGATGACCCTATTGGAAAAGAGATGTTTTGGCATACGACTGCTCACGTCTTAGCACAAGCCATATTGCGTCTTTTTCCCAACGCAAAACCTACAATTGGACCACCCATTGAACATGGATTTTACTATGATTTTGCTGATCTTTGGATTTCCGATACTGATTTTGAAAGAATCGAAGCTGAAATGGAAAAAATTATCAATGAAAACTATGTAACAAAAAGAGAAGTCTTTGCAAGTAAAGAAGAGGCTCTAGCCTCCTTTAAAAACAATAAGTATAAAACAGAGCTCATTGAAAAATTTGGAAATGGAGAGCTTACTGGCTATCGTCAGGGTGAGTTTTTTGATCTTTGTAGAGGTCCACACATTCCAAACCTTGGAAAAATTAAAGCTTTCAAGGTTTTAAAGACATCAGGTGCCTATTGGCATGGTGATTCTAAAAACGAGATGCTCACGCGTATTTATGGGATATCTTTTCCTGACAGAAAATCTTTAAAAGAGTTCTTACATCAGCAAGAAGAAGCAAAAAAGAGAGATCACAAAGTACTCGGACCAAAATTAGACCTGTTCTCACTCAAAGAAGAAGCTCCTGGTATGCCCTTCATCCATCCAAAAGGCATGATCATTTGGAATAAACTCCTTGAATACTGGAGAGAGTGTCACAAAAAAGCACATTATGTAGAAATTAAAACACCTGTCATGATGACTAGAGAGCTTTGGGAAAAATCTGGCCATTGGTACAACTACCGCCAAAATATGTATACTTCCTCTATCGAGGAGCGTGAATTTGCCATAAAGCCCATGAATTGCCCAGGATGCATGCTTTACTACAAATCTGTTCCTCATAGCTACAGGGAATTTCCTTTACGTATTGCCGAAATCGGCCATGTTCATCGTCACGAAGCATCTGGTGCGCTCTCTGGCCTATTTCGAGTACGTGGATTTCACCAAGATGATGCTCATATCTTTTTAACAAGAGAACAAATTGGTAATGAAATTCAAAACATCTTACACCTCGTAGATGAAATCTATACAACTTTTGGTCTTTCCTACCATTTGGAACTCTCTACTCGTCCAGAAAAAAATACAATTGGTAGTGATGAAGATTGGGATGCTGCAACAAGTGGTCTAAAACAAGCTCTGGAATCTATGAAAAGGCCTTACCGCCTCAATGAGGGAGATGGCGCTTTCTATGGCCCCAAAATAGACATTCACATTAAAGACGCAATTGGGCGTACCTGGCAATGTGGAACCATTCAACTAGACTTTGCACTTCCTCAAAAATTCGATCTAGAGTATGTAAGTAATGATGGAACAAGGCCCAGACCTGTTATGCTACACAGAGTGATCTACGGATCTATCGAGCGCTTCTTTGGCATACTCATAGAACACTTTGCAGGAAGGTTTCCTCTTTGGTTGAATCCAAGACAAGTTCGCATACTAACAGTTGCCGATAGACACGTTCCATTTGCAAATGAAATTGCAAAAAAACTTCATTCTGCAGGCATTCTTTGCGAAGTAGATGACACGTCCGAATCTATCAGTAAAAAAGTGAGAGAAGCACAAGTGGCGCAAACAAGTTATATGCTTACAATTGGAGACAAGGAAGTTGAACATCAAAATTGCTCTCTTCGTACCCGCGATAACCTTGTTATAGGGGAATTGAATATCGACGAGTTTATCTCAACAATTGAAAAAGAAATGCATACAAAAGCACTTCTCTCTCCTTATACCAAGGAAGGCTCCCTATGAAATGTATTGCTATCAGCAGTTTTAAAGGCGGAACCGCAAAAACTTCTACCGCACTTCACCTAGGTGCAGCCCTTGCAAAGTATCATAAAGCAAAAGTTCTTCTTGTAGACTTTGATGCTCAAGCGAATCTAACTGCAGGCCTTGGATTTGATCCGGACAAGCTTGATAGTATGGCTTCTGTATTGCAAGGCAAAAAAAGCGCAAAACAGATCATTTGTAAAACTAATATCGCCAAGCTTGATCTTGTCCCTGCGGATACATTTTTAGAAAGAGTTGAAGTCTATGGCGACCTTGCCTCCGATCGCTATTCCCACGAAAGACTAAAAAACATTTTAGAGCCTTTAAAATATGACTACATCATTGTTGATACACCTCCCTCACTTTGCTGGCTTACAGAATCCGCTCTCATTGCAGCAGACCATGCTCTCATCTGTGCAACACCCGAATTTTACAGCATTAAAGGCCTTGAGCGCTTGGCTCTTTTTATTAAAAGCATAGCAGAGCGCCATCCTTTAAGCGTCCTGGGTGTTGCCCTCTCTTTTTGGAATCCACGAGGTAAAAGCAACCAAGCCTTTTTAGAAGTCATTGAAAGTACGTTTCCTGGAAAACTTTTAGATTCTAAAATTAGAAGGGATATCACAGTGTCTGAAGCCGCAATCTTTGGCAAACCTCTTTTTGAAACAGCACCAACAAGTAGAGCAGCAGAAGACTACATAGCATTTACCAAAGAAATACTTAAACGAATGTAAAGCCGCTTTACACATCAGGAGTCCTCATGTCAAAAATGAACGCTATTTTAAGTGAGCGCTTAAAATCAAGTGAAGAACATCCCAAAATGGCAGTCCTTGCAAAAAAAAGCGCATCTGGCTCTCTTACAAGCTTTACTGGGATCTTTGGCTCCTCCGAGCTCAGTGAAGGCGAAATGCACGAACTAAAGCTTCTACTCGAGCGCTACAGCTTAGAATCTCATGACTTATCATCTGATCTTAAATCTCTTACAAACATCACAGTAGAAGTTAAAGCGATCAATAATCAAGCAGCTCTTCTTCATGGAGAGCGCATTAAACGCGCAAAAGAACTCCTCAAAACCTATAAGGAAGGAGCTTTTTCTTCTTGGCTCATGAATATCTATGGAAACCGTCAAACACCCTATAACTTCTTACAATACTATGAATTCTATATATCCGTTTCCAAAGAATTACATCCCCTTATCGACACACTTCCAAGACAAGCTGTCTATACACTCGCAAGCAGAGATGCACCACTTGATAAAAAAGAAAAGGTTCTTAAATCATTTATAAACAAGACAAAGCATGAAATTTTAATGCTTATTCGAGAACTTTTTCCCATTCACACAGAAGACAAAAGAGGCTCAAGCGCTTACGAGAAGCTGCTTGCAACTTTTGAAAAAATACATCCTATTCTTAAGGACGCAAAACTCACTAAAAACCAAAAAAAGCATTTAGAAACAATTCTAGATTCATTCTATGCTATTTTGGGAAAAGAGAAAGACGCCACATGACTAAACATGTTTATGAGAGTCCTCTTAAATTGAGGTATGCAAGTGATGAGATGCTATACTTATTTTCTAAGCATAGCAAATACACCACTTGGAGAAGGTTATGGATAGCCCTTGCAAAGGCAGAAAAGCACATAGGTCTTAACATTACAAAAGAACAAATTGATGAATTAGAAAACGCAATCCATTCTATTGACTATGAAGCTGTAAAAACTCACGAGGAACTCACACAACACGATGTTATGGCTCACTTATATGCTTACGGTGATATTTGTCCACTGGCAAAGCCTATTCTACATCTTGGAGCCACATCCGCATTCATTACGGATAATGCCGATTTACTCTTGATTAAACAGGCTTTTTCTTTACTTGAAACTAAGTTAAAAGCGCTTTGCAAATCCCTTGCAGCCTTTTCAAAGCAATATAAAGCAACTATTTGCCTTTCTTATACACATCTTCAGCCAGCCACCCCTACAACTGTAGGAAAAAGAGCTGCACTTTGGCTGCAAGACTTTTTATTTGATATGCAAGACCTAGCTTATAGGCAAAGCACGCTCAGCTTTCTTGGTTTAAAAGGAGCAACTGGCACACAAAGCTCTTTTCTATCCCTTGTAAAAGGGGATTCTCAAAAAGTTCAAGAATTAGAAAATTTCATCGCAAAAGAACTTGGCTTTTCAAAAGTACTCCCACTCTCTGGACAAACATATACAAGAAAGCAAGACGTGCACATCTTAAACGTACTTTCTGGTATTGCCATCACTGCCCACAAGTGTGCAAACGATTTGCGTCTTTTGGCGCACTTAAAAGAGATTGAAGAGCCTTTTGAAAGCGCACAAGTAGGCTCATCGGCCATGCCTCACAAACGCAATCCTATTTTAATGGAACGCATCTGCTCTCTTTCTCGCTTTGTCATTGCATTATCTGAAAACCCATCCTATACAGCTGCAACACAATGGCTAGAGCGATCTCTTGATGACTCTGCTAATAGGCGTCTTGTACTTCCAGAAGCATTTCTTACAGCGGATGCCATCCTAAACCTAATGCTACACTGTTTTAATAACCTTTCAGTCTATCCTAAGATAATAGAAGCTCACATTAAAGAAGAGCTTCCCTTTCTACTCACAGAAGAAATTTTAATGGTGGCAACAAAAAAAGGTGGAGATCGTCAATTACTACACGAAGCTCTTAGAAGGCATTGTCAAACGGTTTCTTATCAAATAAAAGTTGAGGGAAAATCGAATAATCTCTTGGAACTAATTAGCAATGACCCTATATTCAATTTATCAAAAGATGAATTAGATAAGCTTTCAGATATCAAGAAGTTATCTGGAAGGGCAGAAGAGCAAGTAGATGAATTTTTAAAAAACCACATAGAGTAAAAATATGTTAGATGAAAAAGCACTATTACACCTTGAAAATACCTTAAAGCGTATTTTTGCAATGAAAATTACACGCTCTACATTTCGTGAGCTTCAAAACTTGATTCTATCTTTGAGTGGAGGAAATCAAAATTTTACCCAAGACCTCTATGAATCCTTACTTGTAGGCAATGCAAAAGAAGGACTTTTAGCAGGATCTAAATCACATGATCTATTTAAGAACATTGCACATCAATTTTCTGTACTGATTCGCCTTGCAAAAGAAGTTTTTGAACGGGGTGAATTCATCAATATTATCACATCCGATACAATCAATAATCAAGATGACGTTGCCCTTCTAAACCGTATCCGCAGGATAGATGGCGATGAATTCTTATTTATTTCAGACCCTGCAAGCACTCTACATATTCTACAGCATTTCCAAGGACGCCTCCAAGACCTTGAAAAAACACCTGAGGGCAAAAAACAACTCAATCACATGAAAAAGGACCTTCTTACACTCAGTGATAAACTCCATAAAATGGCAAATGCCCTGTAAATATCTATACACATCGTAAATGAAGAATCGTTTACGATGTATACACAAACAAGTTCAAGAATTATTTGTATATAAAAGCTAAAAATAAGCATTATTTGGCTTATGAAAATACCAAATGATGAACTTATTTCTATACTTGCTACAAAAATTAAGCAAGTTCTTTGGATTTCTTGGGAGGATGGGCACTTGATTAACGGCTCGGAAATCGCCGTTTTTTTGAGTAAGAGAGTAATTTGATTGGGCATGGATCAACTTTGCAATTTCGCAAATCTTCACAAAGCTTTTCTATTTTTTCAAATTCATCACATTCAAAAGCGCATATGGTAATATGGGGCAAACTATTTTCTTCATGAGAAGATACCCATCATTCAGGGGAGCGAACATGCCTTGAGCAACTTGAATAAAAGAAAGTGCGCATTTTTTTGACGGCACTAGAGCGAGTATGTAACGTATCAAATTAGTCTTCTATAGGGGGCCCTGCCCTTTTATCGATCAGGTTTTCAATTTTTTACGACGCCATTTGTTCTTTTACGTCGTAAAAGCATGTCGCAAAAGATCAGCTAAGGCCAGCAATTAGGAGCGGGATGTTTTACGAAAGAAAATAGGAAATTATAAGAAAATTCTTCTCATAAAAATGACATGTTAACGTAAAATGCAAAAAATTATTATGTATATTTTGTGATAGCGTTTTCAACGAGTACGTTGCATCTTTTACGCAGAGACGCGATGGCGTAGAGAGTTACAGATCATTAGCTACTCTAGTTAATCCATCAATAAGCCGTCCTTGCCCAAAATTAAGTACCAGCCCTAGCTTAAGTCTTGTTAATCGTAAATAGGTTAATACTTGAGCCTTGTGGACAGCATGTTCTTTTTC
>JARLHF010000019.1 GCA_031292375.1 Chlamydiales bacterium | reverse complement strand
TGCTTGTTAAAATTGTCTTTTTTGACATCTTTATCGTTAAATTTTTCAACCATATGTTCACATATGCTTGAAAAATTTATCAATAAATCTACTCAAAAAATTGCAATTTTTCTAAGCAAAGCTAATTATGCAAGAAGTCTATTAAAGAGAGTGGATGTTCTCGAGCTGAGTTGGAAGTAGTACGGTAAAAAGAGAGCCTTTTGCTAAAGTAGATTCAACAGAAATTTTGCCCTTGTGCTTTTCAATAATGGTTTTTGTAATGGAAAGACCTAAGCCAGAACCACCTAGTTTTCGTGAATGCGCTTTATTGACAGTATAAAAACGATCAAAAATATGTTCTAAATCTTCTTGGGGTATGCCGATCCCATGATCTTTGATGGAAAGAGAGATGTTATCATGGTTACTCGTAATGAAAACTTCAATTTTTGCTGGAGGCGTAGAATATTTAGCTGCATTGGTAAGTAGATTCATGATAGCAAGTTCTAGAAGATCAGGATCTGCTATAAGATGTAGCTGTGCGGTATCTTCTACTTGAATGTAGATGTCAGCTGTTGCGTATACAGCAAGTACCATCTGCTTGCAATTTTCAACAAGCTCTAAAAGGTTGCACTCTTGAAGTCTTGACCTGGGAAGGTTTTCAATGTCGGCAAGAGTTAAAAGGTTTTTTACAAGTGTTTCCATGCGTTTGCAGTTACGGACGATTTTTCCTACAATATCCAAGACAAGCTCTCTTGGAAGGGAGGGATGGTCGTAGAGAGTTTCAGCAAATCCCCTGATAATGGTAATGGGGGTTTTTAGTTCGTGAGATGCATTGGCAATAAAATCTTTTCCTGCCTCTAAAACCTTGTAGTGACTTGATTTATCTTGTAAAACTAAAACAGCTCCTTTTTGTTTATACATGGGCACTGCTAAAACTTCAAGATGACGCACTTTGATGCCTTTTAAAGTAAGCATGGAGTTCAAAAGCTTTTGCTCTACTTGACATTTTTTTAAAAGACCTTTTAAAGCTTGGTATTGGGGCTCATTTAAGTATTTTTTTGTAAGGTCTTCTTTTGCGCATTCGAATAGGTCGAAGGCTACTCTATTGCTGTACATGACGTTTAAGTCATTGTCAACGGCGATAACACCCTCACCCAAGGACTCTAGGATGATTTCTTTATTGTTTCTTTCAAGTGTTAATGTATTGATATGCCCTTGTATCTTTTCAGAGAGAGAATTTAGAGTAATTGCGAGCTGTCCAAAGTCATCAGAGGGGTTTAAGGGGCCACCAAGTTCAAGAGTTGGAATATGGTCTTGCATGCCTGTTTGATAGGGTTTTACTGCTTTAATAATATGTTGGATAGGCTTTGTTAAGTGATGGATAATAATTAATGTAAATATAACAAAAAGAAGAAGAATGATGGTTCCAAGGGTTAAAAATCCAACTTCAAAGTCATTGATGAGTTCATCGAATTGTTTAAAGGGAAATGCTGTTCTTAAAATGTATGTCTCGTCATGAAAAATAAAGGACCTTGCTACATAGATCAAAGTCTGTTCCATAACGGCAGAATATTTGACATTATAACCCGTGCTTCCCTCTAGAGCCTCTTTAATTTCTGGTTGAGATAAATCATTTTTAGTGTCATTGAGGTAGGTTAGGTGTGAATCGTAGAGGATTTGTCCCTTCGAATTTAAAAGGGATACTCGAAAAAACAGCATCGATTGTTCACGGCGAAGTTCATTGATCAAGGCGCTCAAATCAGGTGTTGAGGATATCTTGGTGATGAGATCGAGAGTTCTTTGTTTAAAGGTTTTTTGTACAATAGTACTTACTGAGTGAGAAGCAAAGGGATAGAGAAAGGTTATAAAGATTAAAAACACTAAAAAATAGCTAATGATAATTTTTTTTCTAAAGGTAAGCCAGGTAAGTTTCATGAATATTTATATCCCTTAATCGCATAAGTCACTAGAGGGTTTGAAAAACCCTTATAGATGATAGCAGGAAGTTCTTCAATTACAAGAGAATCTTTGATTGTAAGAGATTCTAGAGTCTCTTTGCTTATGCGAATTTGCATAGGTTCGGCAGCAGCACACAGTCTATTTGCTAAGTTAACTGTTGCACCAAGTACAGTATAGTTTAAACGGGTGTTTGCGCCCATATTTCCGGCAATTACCTCTCCAGAATGGATGCCAATACCAATTTTAAGAGGAGGTCTATTGCCCTCTTTTCTTATTATGTTTATATCAACAAGTTTTTCCATCATTAAAATAGCTGTTTTGACCGCTTTGTCAGCAGCATTCTTTATGTCTAGTGGCACCCCGTAAAGGGCCATAATCTCATCTCCTACATATTTGTCGATTACGCCTCCTTCTTCCTCAACAATCTTAGACATTTCTGTCATGTAGTAGTTTAAGTATTTAATGATGATTTTTGGATCTGTATTTTCTGTCAGGTGAGTATAACCTCTAATATCCGAAAAAAGAATGGTAGCATGTTTCATTTCACCACCGAGTTGAACCCCATCTTTTAGGATTTCTGCTGCAATTTCTTTGGATACGACTTTATCCAGAAGACCTCTGATTTTTTCTTTAGCCTGCAATCCAGAAATCATGCGAGAAAAACTTGATGTAAGTATAGCAATTTCATCATTTGAATTTTCAATTTTTGGTAAATGAAGGTCATGATAATGACCTTCCAGGATCTCTTCAGCTGCGAGTGTAATCATAGAGATAGGTTTTGTAATTTTTTTGGATAGTATAGCAAGAACGATGAGAGCTGCTCCCAAAATTAAAACGCCCAATGCAAAGATCTGTAAAAAGAGTTTAAAGCCCGTTGTCTGCATTTGTTGGATCATTCGATCTTCAAAATAATAAAGAGATTTTATTGAGTCGGGTGATAAAATTAAAACTTGAAAGGGGGGCTTTTCAAGCTGTCCGAGTTTATAATAGTGGTATTTGGAAGTTTCTATCTGAAGCGTTCCGAAAGGTTCGTTAAAAAGAGTTGTATAAGAAATCTCTTTAAAAAAGGACTCTTTAACTATATTCCCAGAAGCGTCTATTGCAAAGAGAAAGGTTGCATCTTTTGTAAGAAAAATAGCAAGGCTTGAGGGCGTTGGAAGAATATTTAATATGCTTGGCAATAAGCTTTCCCCAAGTGTAAGAAAGATAGGTTTTTTGTCGGAGGTTTCTGTAATTTTCATTACTTTGCTAGGAAGAATATCGTGAAAAGTGTTTAGGAAAAGAAGACCTTTTGCTATGGGCGGCGCACCGTGGTCTGGTAGATTGTTATTGTAATATGTTTCTACATCAATAGATGTATTCATTTTTGTAGGAGTGCTAAAGAGAATTTTATCTGCTTGAGAAAGTTGTAAAAAGTTAATATCAGGATTTAAATCAAAAATTTTGGTGGCTTCTTTCCAAAGGGCTTTATCATCATTTTCTGGCTGGAAATTTTTAGAAGAAGCGAATTCTTTGTAGAGATAGAGAAGATTTCTTGAAAGTATTAAGTTTTGTGTGCCGAGAATATTTTCAAAATTTTTCTCTTTCATCTGACCTTCAATTTCAAGTTCGTGATGAACATGTCTTCTGAAGGAATAGATCATCGTGTTTAGATCTGTTGAGATGATGTATTTGGGAATCAGGCAAGA
This sequence comes from Chlamydiales bacterium, assembly GCA_031292375.1. NCBI lineage: Bacteria > Pseudomonadati > Chlamydiota > Chlamydiia > Chlamydiales > Chlamydiales bacterium. The sequence continues at coordinate 3,561 of JARLHF010000019.1, read as the reverse complement.
GAGAATCGTTGCAAGAAGAAGCAAAGATCCAATCCAGATGAATAATTTTGTTCGCAAGCTCATGGCCTACAGTTTATTTATCTTTACTAACTTTGTCAATCTGAATCAAAATGGCTGAATTTATGAAAATTCAGCCATAAAAATATTCATAGGCTAAAAGACTTATTGATCTTCTTATTTTGTTGGCCTTCCAAATAGGGAGCCATAATTTTTTCTGGCGTACTTATGATCAAAAAGAATTAGATTGGGTTGAAGAAAGGGATGGGGAGTTATTTGGTTATGAATTTAAATGGCAAAAAGCAGAGATCAAAGCACCCAAACTTTGGCTTGAAACCTATCCTCAAGCAAACTTTGAGTGCATCCATAAAGGTAATTATCTAAAGTTTATTTCATAACGAATATATCAGTATCGCGTTTTGTAAGGTCTTCGTAAGAATCCTCTTTTATAAGGACACTATTTTCAATACGTATTCCTCCAATGCCATCCAGATAAATTCCAGGCTCTATGGTGATGGCCATATCTTCTTCAAGGCAGCGAGTGTTTGATGCGTCTTTAAGGAAAGGTAGCTCATGCACCTCTAAGCCAATTCCATGTCCAATTCCGTGCCTAATAGAGTCTTTAAAGCCGTGATTTGTGATGACTTCTGTAGCTTTTGCATTTAAAGAGGAGATAAGAGCACCCTTTTTGCAAAGAGAGAGAGCTTCTTGTTGCGCTTCAAGAACTACAAAATAGGCTTTTTGTAATAGTGGATCTGGAGTTCCAAAAAAAATTGTTCTTGTCATATCAGAGGCATAGCACTCTAAAGTGACACCTATGTCTATTAGGACAATATCACCTTTTTTTAAAGTAGTAGTAGATGCTTTGTAGTGCGGCATAGAGCTATTTTTACCAAAGGCAATGATGGGCTCAAAGGAAAGAGCATCCGCCCCTTGTTCCTTCCAAAAGATCTCTAGGGACGTTGCAACTTGTTTTTCCGAAATACCCTCTTTGAGAAGGGTAAGAACAAAGTCATATCCTTTGGAGCAGAGAAGGCCTGCATTTCTTAATTTAGTTTTTTCTTCTGAATCTTTGATAGACCTCAATGCTTTGACAGGACTTATTTCAGAGGGCTGTAAATTTTTAGTGGAAAATTGTTGTTTTAAAGATAGGTAAGAAGCGTAAGAAGTTGCTTCTGCATCAAAAGTAAGGGTTAATATATCCTTGGAAACGAAGTCGAGAATATTTTGCTCACTTAAAAGAGCACTTTGAATAGAAGAATGTATTTTTACGCGTTCTAAATAGCGTAAATCTACAAATAAGCAAGAATTGTTTTGAGAGATTAAAAGGCGCCCTGTAGATAAGTGCAGGCCTGTAAGATAATATAAATCTATGGGATTATCTACGATAAAAAGCTCTATATTATGTTTTAAGAGGTATTTCTGAAGATTTTCGATGCGTTGTTTTGTCATAGAGATAGCCTTTTGTTAATGAAAGATTTTTCTAGATAAAAAAAGATTGGTTTTCCCGAAGGACAGCAAGAAGGCAGTGAAGATTGGAAAAGAGCTGTAACGAGTGCTTCTGCTTCAGGGAGGGATAAGGTCTTCATGCTTTTCATGGAGGCATTAGAAAGAAGAAGTAATAGATCTTCATGATTTTTTTCTCTCTTTCCATTCAACGCATCTTGTATATCATTTAAAAAGTTATGAAGAAGAGAAGAGATATCTTGCTTGGATAAGGTCTCTGGAAGGGAATCTACAACGAAAGTATTATTGCCAAAGTAGCGAATGCCAATTCCTAATTTACTTAGGTCTTCAAGATGTGTTTCTAAAATAATGGACTCTGTATGCGTAAATTCAAAATGCATGGGTATTAAAAGCTCTTGAATATGTAAGGAGTTATTTTGCTTATTTTGAGTTATGCATAGTGAATCATATAACACACGTTTGTGGGCAGTTTTTTGATCGATAAACAATAGCCCCTCGAGAGGGTATTTGTTTGGAGAAATAAGAGATGCATGTTTTTCTTCTAATAAAGAAGCATCTAGAACAATATAAGGAGGCCAAAGAGCAAGTAGGGTAAGCTTTTGTTTTTCAAGTAGAAAGCTTGATTCTTCTTTGATGGTAGGTTTTAAGGCCTGGAAAGAAAAAGTTTGGTGGGCTGCTGGCGGGTGAGAAATTGTATTTTTTATAAAGTAAGAGCCGGACTCTTCTTGAAAGGAGAAAGGTTTTGAAAGAAAAGAACATTCATTATCTTCCCAAGGTAGAGTTGCAAGAGTTGGTTTAGCACGCGTATGTAGGGATTGTTCTACGCCTGCAGCAATCTGTTTTCTTAATAGAGCCTCTTTACGAATGCGGATCTCTTTTTTTTGCGGGTGTACATTTACATCGATAAGGTCTGTAGGTATGTTTAAATGTAGTACATAATTGGGATAGCGCCTTGGAGATAATAGTGTTCCATAGCCATCAAGTATTGCAAGAGAAATAAGAGGGCAGAGAATAGGGCGTTTGTTGACAAAAAGATACTGGCCACTTCGATTGAGACGTGTGTTATTGGGAGTTGAAATAAAGCCTTCAAGATGAATTTCGTTTGTTTGAAGAGAAAGTCTTTGCATCTCTTGAAAATAGTCATTTCCAAGTGTATTGACGATGCGCTCTTGTAGTTCATCTAAAAATAGGCTGGAAGAAACTGCAGAAGTTTTTAGCAATAGTTTTTGGTTGCAAATGAGTTGAAATGAAATCTTTGGATTTGCAAGAGCAAGAGAACTTACAGTTTTGTGAATTTCTGCATTATCTCTCTCTATGGATTTTTGGAATTTTCTTCTGGCAGGAGTGTTAAAAAATAGCGATTTAATTTCGATTGTGGTTCCAAATGATGCAGGAGCTAAGTTTTGTTGTAATATTTTGCCGCCTTCTATGATGATTAAAAAACCATCTCCGGTGGAGTTTTGCTCTTTAGTAAGAATTTTCATTTTGGATACAGATGCTATAGAGGCAAGTGCTTCTCCTCGAAACCCCATGGTGAGCGCGGAGTTTAAGTCATTGCTAGATCGTATTTTAGAAGTAGCATGTCGCTCTATTGAAAGAAGGGCATCGTCAGGACCCATTCCTATGCCATCATCAATGATGCGGATGAGTTGTCTGCCGCCTACAAGAATTTCTATTGAAATATTTTTTGCGGAAGCATCGAGAGCATTTTCTACAAGCTCCTTGACAACAGAAGCTGGATGTTCAATGACTTCTCCTGCTGCAATTTGATTGATGGTATGTTCATCTAGAACACGGATGATAGAGGGCATTGTTTTTGTTTGATGATTATTTTATGAAGGCGACTATAGCAAACATTTTGTTTCTTCGCCATTTTTATTGGAGTAAATAATGTTTATGCTGTACGCTTTTTTACATTTCTAATTTTAAGAAACAGTTAAGATTCTATTGCTCTTTTTTTAACGCCAGCTCGATTTTCAACTATCTGCTAATCAATAACTTGAATAGTTAAAACACGGAGACGCGGAGACACGGAGACTTATAATTTATCATTTATGATGCGTTCTACACCGTTTTTTACTTGTTTATTGCCAAAAT
>JARLHF010000018.1 GCA_031292375.1 Chlamydiales bacterium | reverse complement strand
CTGTTTAATTGCGAGTAAACTATCCCTTGATTTTTCATAGTCCACATTATACCAGTTCTTGCACCACTCAAAACCACAAAAACCAGCAAAAATATTCCAGACAAGGCAATCAAACCACGTAGTTCTCATAATTTCCAGGTTGCGCCCAATCCAGACTTCTTTCCCATGATTGTGGTCTACTATTTTCCGCAGCCTGAGCATAACCTCGCTGCGGCCTAGAACTTCTCCCTGTATAGCAACAGTATGTGTCATAAAATTAGCTCCTAAAAAATTTTCTACTAAATGTTACAGTTTCAAAGCTTGGTAGCCTATTTCTCATTTCAGGGAAAAGCTCTAATAATTTAGTATATGCTGGGAGCATATCTCTTTTTCCTCGAAGCTCATCTAGTGCACTCAATGAAAGCCTCTCGCCCCTAAGCTCAATCCTAGTGGAGTTGGAGAGGTGATCAACATTCACATTTGAAAGAGTTTCTAGCAATTCTTCCTTAGAAGCATTCGAATGATTCAATCTCAACAGTTTCAAGTTTCGTGCTTGCATGTGCCGAAGGCCTTCTTTAGTAACATAAGAATATCCCATATCTAGATATTCCAGGCTGCATGCTCTACTACCTAAAATCTCTAAAAACTTATCACCACACCCCCCATCAAACATCCCTTCCTTATCCGAGTCATAGTAAAAAGTTTCCAGATCTCTCAAATCCAATCCTTTCAAGGCATTCTCTGTCACATTTTTTGATCTAAACCGCAAATGCTCTAGAGGAAGCGCTTTTGCTAAAACAGCAAGATGTTCATCACGCACATCATTCCCAAAACCGCTCAAATCACAAGTAAATAGCTTCGTTATGTCTAATTGTTGCAGACAAGCAGGTGTTAACTGTAAATTCGGTATACTTCTATCTTTTTCAGAATTAACTACGAAAGATTGAAGCGGAACATCTTTTAAAAGTGCTAAATCTTCATCTTTAAGATCAAATCCATCATGTAAAGAAATTCCTTTGATTCGAGAAGGATACTTCTTGTTAATAAGAGAAAAGAACTCCATTACCTTATTTTTATCCCAAGCCAAATTGTAACTTGGATTACCACTATGATGCTGAAATGACTCAAAACTCAAATGATCTATCGTAGGATCTTGGTCCAATAAATATTCCAGTTGATCTGCTGTTTGAATGTTATTACTAGAAAATCTCAAAACGCCCAAAAACCAAGCTTTGTTAAAACAAAAATGCTCAAATGGATCCAGAACTATCTGAAAATTTGTATTCGAAGTATGATAATTAAAGCTAGATAGAGCCTCAACAAAGAGCCTCATCAGCTCTTTATCATCCTTAAAAATCTGTTTAATTTCAAGTAAGCTGTCCTTCGATTTTTCATAATCCACATTATACCAGTTTTTGCACCACTCAAAACCACAAAAATCAGCAAAAATACTCCAGATAAGACGCTGGTACCACGTATTTTCTATAACCCTCAGATTACGCCCAATCCAAACAGAAATCCCTCTATAGCTATATGCAATTTGTTGTAATCTGGTAATAACCTCGCTGCGGCCTAGAACTTCTCCCTGTATAGAAACAGTGTGTACCATAAAAATTAACCCCTCTTATTCAATAGCATATTTTTAAAAGGTGCTAAATCTTCGTCCTTAAGACCAAATTCCTCTTCAAACTCAACTTGTTTTATGCGAGAAGAATATTTAGTCGATATAAGAGAAAGAAACTCTACTACCTTATTCCTATCCCAAGATAAACCATACCTTAGAAGATAAGGCTCAGATTTTCCAAAGTAAAGCTTACTCACGCTAGGATTCTGATCTAAAAGATATTCAAGTTGACTAACTGTCTGAATGCGATCACTAGAAAGTGTTAAATAATCCTTGTTCTCTACTAATTTCTTGCCATTCTGAATGTAATAAAACTCAAATGAATCTAGATTTACTCGATCCTTATAAGAAACAAATTCATTAAACTTAGTAACCGCCTTATTAAAAATTTCAATTAGTTCTCTGTCATCTATAAAAACCCTGCCAATCTCCGTTAAAATTTTATTTGACTCTTTGTCATCTACGTTATACAGATCCCCGCACCACTCAAAATTAAACAAATAAGTAAGAACATTCAAAATAATGCGCTGGTACCACGTATTTTCTATAACTTTCAGATTGCGCCCAATCCATACATTCTCTTTGTTAACATCTGCAATTTGTTGCAGCCTAACAATAATCTCATCACGACCCAGGACTTCTCCCCGTATAGAAACAGTGTGTACCATAAAAATTAATCTCCAATTATATCGGCTTTATTATAGCTTGACATAATTAAGATTCAATAAATTTTAAGGGATAAAAATTAAAAATTTTTTAAGCAACCAAAGAAACTTTCAAATATAAAAAGCAAAAAATCCAAGGATAAAAATGAAATCTGCCATTTCAAATGGCAGATTTACATTCACCTAAAGTTATACACATCGTTAATGAAGAATCACCTTACTGAGGCGTGATCACTCCTGTTTCAGTAATCTTACCAGTGTTTCCAGAAACAGGCCCTAACAAGAATGTACCTCCTGCATTTGTAAACTGATAGGTACCTGTTCCAGAGGGTTGTTGATAGGGCCCTGCAAGATTATTTGTAAATCCAAGACTTGTTGTAGATGTATTATTTGATGTTGCCAATACGCCTCCAGAAGGCATTGCTATATACGTATTCTGACCCACTGTCCAAGTACCATGGCTCGTATTATTTGTTGTTAACGTAATACCATATAACTGTGCATGCGTAAATGTATTGTCATTCAAAGTAGCCGTTTGTGTAGAGCTATTATTGCTCACTAAAGCGATACCGTTTGTACCTGCTTGGATTCCATTATTTGCAATAGTTGTTGTAGCTGTTGCTGTTTGGTTCGTTTCTATATAAATGTTATCAGCTACTACTCCAAAATTTTGTAACACTCCTTGAAGCTGGTTATTACTAATAGTCAAACTAGGAATGAGTGCATTGTCATAAGCAAGAATATTAATCCCAGGCTCTTCATCAAAAACAAGACTATTATTTGTAATAGAAGCAGTAAATTTTGGCTGATAATTATGTAAATTACTAGAATTTCCTAAGGTAACATTTACAGGAGTAAGCCAGCAAAAGAAATCATTACCATCCATTGTAAGATTCATCTGAGAATTTTCTGTTAAAACGATAGCAAGCCCATCAGCGTAGGGTGTATCAAGAACGTTATTTGTTACAAAAGCATTTACATTTGCATCATTTGAGAGTGTAAGTAAGAAACAGCTACCCGTATTACCAGCATCTGTATAACTACTATTATTATCTATATTCACGTAATGAGCAGTTTGAGCCGTAGCATTATTGAAAGTCATATTAACAGGAAAGTTAAAAACATTAAACGCATTGTTTGTAATTGTAGTCGAAATGTTTGCACAATCCGTATATGTCGTTACTAGAAAACTTCCATTTGCTGGGCAATCATTATCCGTAATTACATAATTTGCGTTTTGAATACTTGTAGAATTAATCACAATCCCTGTATTTGTTTGATTGCTAGATGTACCGTAAGGATAAATGACGTTACCTGCAATTAATATGGTTCCTTGAGGATTTTGAAGGTTAATTTGATTTTTGTTCGTAGTGGTAGCATTGGGTCCTTGAATGATGTTGTTAATCACTGTCAAATCTGTCACAGAAGATCCTGAAGTAATCCCATGACCCGTTAAATTTTGAATATAGAAACCTGAAATCTCATTATTATTGGCAATTGTTACAACGTCTCCACTTCCTGTTGTAGAAGTAATTTGAGGCGCTCGTGCAACTACAATAGTAGGATATGTATCTAAAAAGGATGTAGAGGAAAGAGCTGGAATTGTAACCATTCCATTAGTTGTAGGAAGACTTTGCACAATTGCTGAACCCCAAAGACGCTGATTATCCTTTAATGTTATTCCCACATCCATACCCGTTGTAGTCAAATCACCAGGAAAAACATAGATGATATCACCAACTTGAGATGCACTCTCAGCATCTGCTAACGTAGAAAATGGGCTTTCAAATGTCCCTGCAGAGTGACTGGTATTGTCAACAAACCATATAGTGTAGGGCAAATTAGTAAGTGGATCAATTGCAAGACTCTGCTGCCGTGCCTCATCAAGCACAATAATTTCATTTCTTACTACAGGTTGAACCATTCTTCCATACATCCATGCCCTTGAACAAGGGCAATGACGAGGATAACTATTCCCTTCTTTTCCATAGGACTTTGGACCAAGAGGGAAATTAAACGAAATTTGCCCCTGAACAATGCCTCTAAACACTCTATCATAAGAGCTACTAACTTCTAGAGTCACAAAATCATTATAATTTCCATTCAAACGTACCTGACCACCCAAAAGATCGGGACCAAGCGGCCCCTTAAAATAATAAGGGCCTGCGGCAGCATAAAAACTAATGCCCCTAAACCTGGCAAAATGGGTACCAACTTCTGCATTACTACCTGTTAGGGCATATTCAAATTTACGTGTTAAATATAACGAATTGCCCGCAAAGGTATCATACCCTAAATCGAAACCTCTACTCTTTCTACTCCCAACAGGAAAATATCCATTCCATCGAAAATCCCACACAGATCCTAGGCTTTCAATCCCGCAGCTAACTTGATTATAATTACTTCTCTTTGAATTGCGATAATCATAATAAACATTCAATCCATAAATCCGACTCCCAATCCAGCTTCGAACGCCGCATCCTCCATTAGCAGCCCACCTTCCATCGTCAAAAATATGCCCTCTTAAATCGACAAAAGGTAGTGTAGGAAATTCTTGTGGAGAAGGTGCTAAAAATGTCTCAATTGTTGTGTATCCCGTGTTATATCCAACACCCTTACCTTCAATATGACGTACACCTGCACGCATGTGCTGAGGCTCGTTAGCAATGGCTATAGAAGCAACACCCAGAAATAGGCATAAACAATTTTTAAAAAACATGATACCCTAGCCAATTGGCAAAATAAAAAATCAATTTGCAATATGTATGAAAAATATGCAATCATAAAATTAACCAAAGATGAGTAAGCCCATTATGGTAGAAAGCAAGAATAATCACGAAAAGACAATAGACAGCTCACTTTCTTCAAATGCCAGAAGAGATCACATGGCTAACGAAAGAACTTTTCTTGCTTGGATAAGAACCAGTATTGGGGTTATGGCATTTGGCTTTGTTGTAGAAAAATTTGCCCTTTTTATAAAACAGATATCTGCTTTTTTAACCACTCAAAATCTATCAGTAAACCATAACATTGCAAATAACCATCAAAATTTTTCGTCCATCTTTGGTATACTTCTGGTAGGAGTTGGTGCATTGATAGGTTTATTTTCTTTTATCAAATATAGAAAAGTTAAAAAGCAAATAGAAGTAGAAGACTACTATTACTCTTCAACACTTGCCATCATCATGACAGCACTGGTCGTTATTATGGGAATTTTTCTTGTAATCTATCTAGTTAATACTTAAAAAAAGCTATGAGCACTAATCCATCCAATTTAATTCTTTTTGGGCACAAATCTTGTGGTAAAACCTATTTTGGAAGACTCCTTACCCAAGAGTTAGGCCACATGTTTATTGATACAGACTCATCAATTGAAAAACTGTACGAAAAAGAATTTCATGAGCAACTTAATTATAGACAAATTGCTATCAAAATTGGACAAGCAAGCTTTCGTATGCTCGAAAGGCGAATCATTGATTCTCTTGAGCTTACAACTCTTACAACTATTGCAGTTGGTGGAGGAACCGTATTAAATCCAGAAAACCTTTCAAAACTTAAAATGTGTGGAAGACTTGTATATTTAGAAGTGAATAAAGAGATCATCAAACAAAGAATTTTTCTTAATGGTGTCCCCATTTTTTTAGATCCACATGACCCCATAAACTCATTTGAAAAGATGTATGATGAGCGCAACCTCATCTACAATAAAATAAGCCGATTTAAAGTGAGTATTCACGGTAAAACAGACCAACAAGTTTTAACAGAACTAAAAAATATTGCGGTAATTCATGACCATTGAACAACCAAACATCATAAAAGGTAGCTTATACGCCATTGTTGGCTTTTTTTGTATGGCACTATTTGGAATACTTACAAAAGTTGCCATCCAAACAAGCTCTGCTTTTTGGGTAAGCTTTTTGGCTTACTTAACAGGATCTACCATACTCCTTCCTTATATCATCAAAAATGGCTTTGGCTACTTAAAATCTGAACACTACTCTTACCTTATTGGAAGGGCTGTATTTGGAACGATTGCAAGTCTTCTTTATACAATATCCATTCACTATATCCCCATTGTCAATAGTACCCTACTATTCAATACGGCGCCTATTTTTATTCCTCTTCTCATGTTACTATTTCTAAAAGTAAAGATAGAAAAAAGCATATGGATAGCAGTAGCCATAGGCTTTATCGGTATCATCTTTATCATAAGACCGACGGAAGCTATTTTTACTCATACTGGAAATTTCATAGCCCTTATTTCCGGCTTATCCCTAGCTGTTGCTTATTTACTAATGAAGCTTTTGACCAATACCGACCCTGGCATCCGTATCATCTTCTACTATCTTGGAATAGGTGCGCTCATCCAAGTTCCCTTACTTTTTTTTATACCTTCATACCCATCTCTTGAAGCTATATTCTTTGCTGTGCTAAGTGGTGCAGCTCTTCTTACAGCGCAACTTTCTTTAGTTCATGGTTACAAATATGCAGAGGCCTCTCAAATTGGCATCTATCAATATGTAAGCGTAGTTTTTGTAGGTATGTTTGACTGGTTAATTTGGGATATTGTACCAAAAACATTAGATCTTGTTGGAGTGCTTCTCGTTATCACTGCAGGAGTTATCATCATTCACAATAACCATTCAAAAAATGGCATCCCAAGTAAATGATGAATGAGTTTGAAATTATTTTACCTGAATCTGATGAAAAATTATTAGCAGAATGTCACATCTCTGCATATCGCTCTAGCGGCAGCGGAGGACAGCACGTCAATAAGACAGACAGCGCTGTCAGACTCACCCATACACCCACAGGCATTGTTGTCACATGCCAAAAAGAGCGCAGCCAACATCTTAACAAACAACATTGCATAACCAAACTGAGAAAAGTAGTAGAAAAACTCAACTACCGTCCCCCAGAGCGCATTGCTACGCGTTTACCTCGCTCTGTTAAACGAGAAAACTTGGCCACAAAAGCCAAGCACTCTCAAAAAAAACGCTCTCGTGCTGCACCCTCTATTGACGATCCTTAAGATGCACCTATCAATGCTTTAATAGCACTACCATCCTTAAAGCCTGTAAATCGACGCACCTCTTTTCCATCTCGGTATAAAATAACCGTAGGAAGAGCTGTCACACCAAGCTTCTTAGACACCGCTCGCAAGGCATCTGAATCAACTTTAGCAAATACTACCTTGCCTTGCATTTCATCAGACAGTTTGTCCAAAACAGGTGCTAATTGCTTGCAAGGCCCACACCAAGATGCATAAAAGTCAACTAATACCATACCACTTGCAGTTGTTGCATTAAGTTGCTCCTCTGAAGTAATCGATTGAACATGCCCAAAAAGATGTGAACATGCTATAGTTAGAAATAATAACAAGCTTTTTTTCATAGATACACTCCTTACTCTAATTCAGGCAAAGTAATGAATTCACCTAAATTTGTCTACCTATTTTAATTTTAGAGAATGTGCAGGCAAAAAATGATAAAATACATCTTTATAACCATACTTCTTTTAGTTTTTCTAATACCTCTAAAGGCTACCATCGAGATAGAGCGGTACCAGCTATTTAGTGGTGACAAACATGGAGACTTCAAGAATGACATTGTAGTATACTTAACAGATGGCTCTGGCTGGAAAACTCATCCCAATGATAAAGACCTGCTAAGTACATGGAAGCCTGGTGAATCAATTCACATTTCTTTAAGAACCTCATACTACTACTTCAAGCGCGAGCATAAATTTCTTCTCTACAATCATGACAGGAAAGAGTCTGTCAAGGCTATGTTAATCGATTATGGACCACATCCCTTGAGCATATCCAGCACTTCTGGAGTTTATTTTACTGATACGGATACCATTCCAATAACGTTCCTAGATGAAAATGGGGAGATCTTTACTATTTATGAACTAGAACCTATCTATAAAAAAGATATCTCTCTAAATGATGGAAGCACGTGTGTGATATACAAACACTTCAATGCCTTCATACCCGATGCACAAGTATATATCGGCTTCAACGAAACTCCTGACGAATTTTTTATCATCACAGGACAAGAGCGAGAAGCCGTGTGGAGCTCTATTTCTTTGCAATAATTTCGTAATGTCCCCAATAGAAATAGAGAACACCCTCTTTTGAAAGGGCTTCTGACCTCTTTTGAATATAGCGATCTATCATATCACCAATAAACACCTCTTGCAAACCCTTAGGGATATAGTGAACATGTGGCCACGTACCTTTAAACCAGTTAATTGCTTCATTGCGAGTACTAAATGGGTCAACAGAAGGAATATCTCTTGCATAGAGAATCGAAAAACCTGCTCTATTAAAATAATTAATATAGCTTTCTAAATCCTCAAATCGAAAAGTCGACTGAAAATCTTTGAAATAGGGCTGCCAGCAAGGATCCTGCATTGTTTCACGAACAGCATCTGCAAATTCTGGATTATTTGCTGCAGGAGGAATCACTGCAAAAACATATCCTCCATCAGAAAGCTGATCAAAAAAGCCCTGAATTGCAGATTGCCTCTCTTTAACAACGTGAAGGCTAAAAAAAGTAGTAATTATATCAAATGTACCCTCGGGTAGCCTATTGGCATCTCCGTCTATAAAAACAAGATTGGGAAATTCAAAGGGGTGATACTGTTTTTTGGCCCAAGCTATCATAGCATTTGATGGATCAATGCCAACAACACTACCCTCACGCACAAGCCATGCTATCCAAGCACTATTTCTTCCGTCTCCACAGCCCACATCAAGCACTTTCTCATTTCCCCTAAATTTTACTTGGGAAAGTAAATGCCATGATGAGCGTCTTTGAAGCTCAGAATAATGGACATAATCCACTACTTGCTCCTCATTCCAGTGCGATCCAAAAAGAGAGGATGCAAAAATTACCAATAAAATTAAAAACTGTTTAGTCATCATCTTTATTTACACCAAGAAAATTGTTCTAATATTGCTGCATCTTCCCTGCTTATTTGAGTGCGGTATTGATGGATTTTTTCAAGGCTAGCAGGTGTTGTAAGCCTTTTCATGATTGAAGAGGGAAGTACCAGGGCAACTAGTACGCCTCTATTATGAAATCCTTTAACCATGACAGAAACCCACGGACTTGCTCTATCTGGTCTTGGAAGTATACCAAGAGGTAATAACAAATAAGGAGCTTTCATCCCAAAGTCTATAGAATAAGTATTATAATAGGCGCAATTTGAGATGATAAGATTTTTAAAAGATGGTAAAAACTCAAAAGGCACACATTTCAAAATATTTTTCATACCGCCATGTGTTTGAATAAAGTCCTGGATACCGGCTGGATTACTAGGAAAATACTTCTTAACATTTACGTGAACAGCGCATGCCAAAGCTTCAGGCGTTGATTGCTTTGAGTTTTGTATCCACACAGTACCGCAATAATTGCCCAATGTATTTGACGGCATCTCCAACAACGAACGGATATTGGTTACAATAGACGCGTTATGAACGAGATTTTTATCTTTTCTGCATTGACCTATCACATGTAATAGGTGGGCACACAAAACATCATTGTGAGATAATTTTTGCTTTACAGCTGCACTTAAAGCAGATCTTAAAGAATTCATTTCATCTTGCGTAAAATAAAAATAAGCACCTCTCTTGGAGCTACAGAACTGTTTAACAAAACTCAAGATATCTCTAATATTTAATCGCTTCAAACAAGATGGGAAGTAGATTTTTTCTTTAAATTTATTAAAGCAATCATGTAAATAGCCTTCACGATCTGGCACAATATGTGGCTTTAAATAGCTTTTTTCTTGAACACAAAAAGAGAATGCCTTTAAAAAGGCCATAAAGGTAGACATATCCGCAATACTATGATGACAACAGTAGCCAATAGCCATTCCATCACAAAAATAACTCAACTTAATTGTAAGAACAGGCATTTGTTTTTTTATGGCTTTAGAAGGATGGATAGGCTCTATAAATGTTGAAAGCTTTAATTTTTCTAACCAAGAGAGCTGTTTTAGCAAGGATCCCCTATCATGAACCACACTTAAAGATACACCTTGGTTATTGCAATCAATGTACAACTCGCCCTCTTTTTTAATTAAAACGCCTGCAAAAATGGGAAAATCATTCAACACATGCTGAAGAGCATTAATCATTACATCTTCTTTAATGTGATTTGCATAAAAAGAAGCAAAGGGAACTGCTATTCGGGACACAAAATGGTCATTGATTGAACATTTAATGTATTGTGGTTGATGTAGATGCGCTTTAATAAAAATTGTTTTCATATCTTCCGAAAAATATATTCACAAACTAGTGCTGAGGGCCTTATATACTTAAAATAGCGATCACCATGCGTACTCTTCGCCTCTGATTCAAACCCTACAACAAGCACATGTTCATTAACTCTACGAACAAGATCTTCAACCTTCTGTGATACATGGGGATCTAGTCTATCATCATTAACAGGAGATACCACAATAACTTTTCCCAAATCAGAAAAACCATGCTCTTCCCAGAGCTGTTCCATTCCAAAACTGGTTTCTTTAGGTTTTTTTGCATCTTCAATATCTTGACTTAATACACCCTTTTGATAACGCCTAAGGCACCATCTGTCAAATCTACCCGGCCGAAAGTCTGCAAGTTTTGTAAAAGCACTTTCAAAAATAAAATTCACCCTTCTTGAAACGCGTGTTTTAAGAGAAGCCGCTGAAGGGCACCCTCCACAAGCACTTGTAACCCAAATATTCTCTGGATTATACTGCTCTGATATTTCATCGTATACCGCTTTAATATCATTATAATATCCACCTTCTGATGCAATACCACGGCTTTTCCAAACACCTCTTGGATCAAAAAAACAGATGTCTTGCATACATCCCAAATAAAAAGCTGCACGCTTTGTAAGCATCATAGAGACAACGCCCGCAGAATTAGAATGCAGAAAAAGCTTTGAGTGATAGTCATCTTCTTTAAGCACATCTGCAAACTCACAAGTTACAATTACTTCTCTTTCTATACCATCTACAACCACATTTTTTTTCTTCCAAAGACGACGTAGATCATCTTCTAATGCACACCAATTGGTATTACAATTTTCTGGAGGTAAAATAGCAAGAATACTTCTTTCCTGGCCATCAGCATCTTGTATCTTAATCTTTTGCCACAAACCACCCGCTCTTTCTATCCTATCTTTGATATCCTTAGCCTTTAGGCTCATCATATGGACGCTAGCCTGGCGATCAGAAGGAACTACAAATTGAGCCTTTGCTCCGAGGTTAACAAACGAGTGCAACCCCCTTTCTGCTCTTTCTCTATCAAATAACTTAGGACAAAGTGTCAGTTGAGAAAAAACACTATAAATAGTGATAAGCATTTTTTCGAACCACCCTGCATTTTCAACACCATGCTGAAAAAATGCAGTCCTTAAGAACCTCTCCCCTAAAGAGTTTCCTGCAATAGCATTCATACCATACCTCGCATCAATTAAGATGCGAGCATAACAAACAGTAGAATTAAAAGTATAGACCTACCTTTATCTTTTCTTAATATTTTTAATGTAGAATACTTTTTAAAAGATGCATTTGGAGTTATTAGTATGAAAATACCATTTTCTTTAACCCAGCGGTTTATCACAAATACAGCATTGGATATGCAGGCCCCTCTTTCTGTTAATAGTGATAATATGAAGCTAGATAGTCATGGGAAAAGAATAACGTTAAGCACATCTGATCATCGCTACCACTTTATTGAAGCAGAAATAATAGCAAGGATCATCGCCGTTGCAATATCCGTTTTTGCTCTGGTTGATGCAGCAATTCACCTTTCCCTGAGCGTTGGTAAGAGCTTATACCTTATCCCCAGTGAGAAAGGAGAGGTTTTAAATCATATTCAACACTTTGCCTGGTTTATTACTATGGTTGCTATCGGATCCATCACAGGTGTTATCTGCCCCGGCCTTTTAGAATATTATCAATATGTCCCAAAAATTTCTAATCCGTTTAGCGACCTTAATCATTATACAACAGAAGCCAAGTCGATTATAGAGGCTTTGACAAGTGATAACCAAAAAAATGCTCAAGCAGCTATTGAACGTATTAAATCAGCATTTTCGCCTCTTGTATATGGTCTTGCTAGCAAAAAAATACAGTATGAAATTGTACAAGGTTTAAATGCCTTCCAAGATAGGCTTTATGTTAAACAAGCAATTGAACAATTAAGCTCCACCATTTACCGCCCTATTCGAAGTAGTCAAAGAGTAGTTTGGCCTGCAGAAGAACGCTCATCCAGAGCCATCGATAGAGCTGTTTACTTTCATGCTACTAAAAAAGAAGAGGCTTTAGAGGGCATTTTGAGTTCATCAGAAGTCCAGACAACTAATTGTGGATTCTGGTTTGGAGCCTATGTTTCTACAAGACCAGAATCAGGTAATTACGGCAGGTTTGTTCTAGGATTTAGAAGAAATATTGAGTTTTTCAATAACTTCAATAACGACATTGGTAGTTGTAAGGCAAGGCAAGAAGACTCTTCTTTACATGATGCTTATCACACTGGATTTGTAGGCTCAATTCCTGTAAACGAGCAAACACTGGAATGTATTTTTATTGAAAATCCAGCTCCAGGAGAATGTACAGATATGAAAAGAAAATGTTCAGCCTGGGCAGGAAGAGAGATTGAAGTACTACCGTTGACCCGGCAAATGCATCCTAGCAAGGTTATTCCAAATAGCTGGCCTGGAATAATTCAGGATGACAATAACTTTGATTCAAGCTCTACAAATACATCAAAACCTACGGACACTCCTTTATCTATACCAAAATCGATAGCCGCAGCCTTTTCTATATAAATTAAAAATCTAGACATAAACGGTAAGTGATTCCTTGCAGTATCAGATTGTTTTGGTGCGTACCAGTACCATCATCAAAAACTTGGTATTGATCAAACCAATTTCCTATCTCATAGCTTAATTTCATGAAAAGATGTGCCTTTTGAAAGCAACAACAATCCATACCAACTCCTAACAAGCCTTGCAAAACAAAAGCACCAAAATCTCTTGGGCCTACTTCAACATTTACAATATTCGAGGCGCTATCCACAAATGCATCCTTGATTGTCCAATTACCCCACATGTAAGCACTTGAAAAGTCACATACAATGCTAAATAAACAGGAATCCATACTTCCAAGAAACCATTTGCTATTGATCCCAAAACACGGCCCTGCACCTGAAAAGTTATTCTGAACATTTTCTATTGCATTTTTTGTACCTGTCCAATTTGTATGTATCGCCTGATTAATCCAGCCTCCCTTCACAGCAAGAAAAGGTCGCAGCAATAGGGCCTTACTTGGAAAAAAGTTACGTCCTAATTCCCAATCAAACATATTAAAATTGATAGAAAAATCCACTTGCCCTGCTGTATAAGTGTCACTAGCTTGCGCACTTCCCAAAAAAGCAGAAACAACCTTTTGCCCACTTGTAAAGGCACTTGTTTTTGTAAAAAAATGTGTATAATAAAGCTGCGAATCCCACTCTCCATAACAGCCCATACCCACTCTAAAACCAGGATCCCAGTTAAAAGAGATCGTATTATAAGTAATCTGTTCATTAGAACCGTTTACATTATCAGTACGAGACCAATCCACTGTTTCTGTTGCATGCCAACAAAGAAAATCTGCAAACAGATCAAACTTTGTACAAGTCGCAGAATTGCTTATGAGTAATATGCAAATTAAAAATCGATACGACAGCCGCATGTTCCACCTTGTATTGCCAAATCACCATGCAAGAGAAACAACTGAAACGTCGGCAATCTTAATTGATTTAGCCAAAGTTGCATTTCGTAACCTAGTTGCAAAGTCAACCGAGAATTACTCTCATTGATAAGAGTACTCCATTCAAGGCCCATAAAGCCTCTAAACATCAAAGCTCCAAGCTCCGATTTTTTCAAATTAACAGATATATTTTCTCCAAATAAAGGATCATTATATACATCGCTTATCATCCACGTCCCTCTCATCATTGCAGTAGAAACACCGCCCAAAAGACTAAAAAATTGAGAGTTATTACAGACTAGATTCCATTTGCCATTCATACCTGCACTTGGACCTATTCCCCAAAAATTATTATGCAAATTTTCTGTGGCGATATAAATAAGCGCATCCAACTCAGTATCAATTTTTTGATAGATTGCTCCTCCTTTTATGCCTATAAATGGCCGCAAAAGAACCTTTCCACTTGCTATCTTAAAAGTACGACCCAGCTCCCAATCAAACATATTGTAAAGTATACGCCACTGAATTGCTGCACTATAAAAAAGATTAAAATCGTTAATAGTACTAATAAATCCTGCAAAAAATTCAGGTATAACTACATTCAGACCTTGTTGTGGAATGCTATCATTGCCTCTAGTAGAAAAATAGGTCCAATAGAGCTGTGTATCCCATAAACCACATTCGTCTTTATAGCCTACACCTCCTCTAAAACCAGGATTCCAATCAAAATAGACCTGATCAGCAGTGTACACGGTCGTGCCAGATGTTGCGATCTTTGTGCTTGCCCAAGTACTCATCGTTTGTTCAGAGATATTCCAAACGAGTAGATCTGCAAAAACATCCCACTGTCTGCACTGAGCACCTACTGTAAACAATAAAAAGATCAAGATAAACAATTTATTCATTTTAGAAGTCATAACAAAAATCAAAGACTCCTCCTTGGAATGAAAGCTGATTGTTTAATCTAGCTGTATTATACACGTAATATTGCAGCTGATTTAGCCAAAATTGCATTTCATAGCCCAAACGCATGCAAATGCGAGACCCACTCCAACATTTCTGCCATCCAAAGCCCATGAAGGCCCTTGTCATAGGGGCCACGCCATTAATATTAGAAAGATTAACGGTTACTGATTCTGGAACATTGTTTTGGTAAAGATCGGCAAAAGTCCAATGCCCCCACAAAAGTGCTCCGGAAAAATCACCAAAGAAATGGAAAGAGGAGCCCAAGTCCCATTTTGTATTAAGACCCAAACTTGGACCAATTCCCCAAAAATCATTCTTTAAATTCTCTACAGCAGAAGTAAAAGAAGGTGTTGTATCGATTGGGTTTTGCCAATTAGAATCGATACGTTGATTGATCCATCCCCCTTTAAGACCTATAAAGGGCCTTAAAGTAAGAATGTTAGCTACTTGAAAATTACGTCCCAATTCCCAGTCAAAAATACTAAAATAAAGGCTCCACTTAATATTAGCAGACTGATATTTAGGACCACTCAGGCCAGTACCACCCGAATTGTTTGCAAAAAAATTACCTATAAACGACGAGGCAACATAGCCACCTGCTGGCGCCATATCTTGATCATAGCCATGCGTACAAAACCAAGTATAAAAAAATTGCGTATCCCACCCATCATATCCCATATCCCAATTCAGCCCCAAGCGGATACCTGGATTCCAATCAAAGGCAACATCTAATACATCGATGGTTGGAGAGAAGCCACTCGTTGAAAACACTTGGGCCCAATTGTCTGCACCACTTTCTGTTGCATTCCAAACAAGTAAATCGGCAAAAACAGAAACACGTTCTTTTTCAATGGCATGCAAAAGAGCACTTAATGCAACAAGTACCATAAGAAAAAATGCCTTTATCAACCCTCTAACTCCATTTCAGACAATTTAGGTAAGAAACATCTTTAATCAAACTTAATTTAATGTCCAAATATTTCTTCAATCCCTCTAAAATTTATCAAATTTTGATTGTATTAAATTATACCAGATCCAGTACAGGGGAAAACCCAAGTCATGATGCTATCACAGCATCAGAAAAGGTAATGATCTTGTTTTTCCCATCTTAGACCCGTTAGAAGAGATGTATCTACAAAGTTATCACGATGATAATCAAACTCAAAAAACCCTAATTTATAGTAGAAATTGTAGCCTTCTATATTGACTTTCCTTATGAGCAAATTTATAGCTTGTATATTTGGAAATAGTTCTTCTGAACATATTGAAAAAGCTAAATACTTGCCAATTCCCATTCTTTGATATTCTGGAGCAACAATAAGAAGATTCATATAAGCTGCATTTGGTTCTAAAGGCTCTAGTTCAAAAGTAGCCCACCCAACAAGTTTGCCATTTAAAAATGCTTGTACCCAAAATAAATGACCTTCTTTGAAATGTTCTAATTCTTCTTTAAAATAGCTCTCATAAAAACGTCTTACATCGCCAATCGATTTAAATTGAGGGCTCAGTTCTATGAGAGGGACATCTTCATAAACCCCCATAAAACTTCTAACTAAAACCTCCTGACTTCTTTCTAGATCAATATCTTGAACTTGTT
This sequence comes from Chlamydiales bacterium, assembly GCA_031292375.1. Classification (NCBI taxonomy): domain Bacteria; kingdom Pseudomonadati; phylum Chlamydiota; class Chlamydiia; order Chlamydiales; species Chlamydiales bacterium. The sequence goes on along the minus strand of JARLHF010000018.1, from coordinate 4,265 downwards.
TTACAACACTAATTCGTATTTCATCATGATCTTTTCCTTCAAAGATTTGATCTCCACAAAGTAATCTCGAAATAAAACAAAAAGAAACAAAAAACCACAATCCTTTACGCATATACAACCCCACTTTTCAATCTCTAAATATTACCTCAAATCTTAGGCATGGATAATGAACTGTTGCCATTTCTCCATTCAACATAGTCTTTCAGAACCTGAGCATGGTCAAACGCAAGCTCATCCCACGGAATATCTTCTAGCTTCACAATGAAGGCTTTAGCTGCATCGTCACCAGCCATAGGCTCTTGATATGCCTTAGCAACGTGAGCCACCTCCACTGAATGGTGTCTAAAATCCCTTGTAGGATCTGAGTAAACATGAAATTGTCTTAGATCATTCAAGTCGAGATTAACTTCTTCCATCATTTCTCGCCTTATTGCATTTTCAACAGTTTCTCCATACTCCACCTTTCCTCCTGGGATTGCTTTTCCAAAAGGAGCTTTTCCACGCTCAATTAAAACAATACCTTTGAACTGTCCAGCTTCATATATTTCAATAATGGCTGTAGTAGTAAGAATTGGGGGCTTGTGTGTTTGCTTTATAGCTTGTTCTGCTGCAAACACTCCCAAAGGGATGCAAACTAACACAAAAAATATAAAATACTTGCCTATCATTTTTCTCATAAAGACTATCTCAATTTACTAACTTAAGGAAAAAGAAGGGGCAGGATAGCAACTAAAGCCTCTTGTTTGCAAGGCAAATAAGAACAGAAGAATTCCTTAAAGATCTTTTCTAATAGACAACAACAAGAATTCATTTTAAAATGCCTATTAAGCACTCTTTCGTATTTGAGGTAACAATGCTAGATATATTGGCAGTGACAGAAGCAATCCAAGTGAATGAAAACCTCACTATCTATCCTGTTGTCCCTACTGGAGCTGGACAAGGATGGAAATGTGAATTATTTAAGCTAGCTGAATCAATACCACCACATTATCACAAGATTCAAAAACAAATCATCTTAGTCGTAGAAGGTGTGTTAAAATGTCTTTATGGAAACAAGCAAGTTTTACTTCTACAAGAAGGCGAATTTCTTTGTATTAATCCAGGAGTTACTCATTCACTAATCCCTGAGGGCACTGTACAATTCTTTGCAATCAATCTGCCAGGATTTCAATATCCAGAAGATGTCTTTGAAGACATTCCTTCTAGAGAAATACCCAAGTGGAATCCTCCTCTAATCGATGCTCTTCCAGCACTAGACCCAAAGCATTTTAAATCTAAGATCGATGCAGGAGACTATGCTGTTTATGAGCTTATTAATGGAACTCAAACAAACATGAAATGGAGCGCAGCTCTATTGGAAATCCATGATTCTCCAAAACATTTTCACCAAATTGAAAAAGAGGTTTTTATTGTTGTAGGAGGCAAACTAGCTATTGAGTCTGAAGAAATCCTTCAAGTTTTATCAACAGGAGAGTCGCTCGTGATCTATCCAGATCATGTACATCAGCTCAAGTCAGCAAGTGATGAACCAGTACGTGTTCTTTGTTTTAGTTTCCCAGCTTATGAACTAACGCAAGTTTATTAAAACAAAGGATTCTCCACCCAAATCATATGCCCTGTACCTTCTATAAACGGCGTAAAACTGAGGTTACGTAAAAACTTCAAAATAGGCTGGCTGCAAGATGCAAAATACATCAACAAATCACAGTATTCCCATGAATGGCTTTTCGAAAAGACCTGCCCAAAAAGATAGCGATGAACAGCCATAAGCCCAGTAACGGGAAACACAAGGCCCCGCTTAACATCAAGTAGTGCGACTTACCTGCCAGTGTCCCAAAAGCAGTTTGAAGTGGGGCAAGAGACATGTTAAATACTGATCCCGCTTGTTTAGATGAACGTGAACCGAATGTCTCTATCCACGCTTGAGCCTTAAATTTCACATCAGGAGTTGTTGGGATATAGAGCTGTTTAAGAGCTGGGCCATTGAGTGCGTAATTGATCGCTTTTGAGCCCACCATGAGGGCAAAGAGAAAGGAGAGCGAGTTTAAACTCAAAAATCCTAAGAGGGCTCCTCCAACAATGACAGGCATAGCAGCCAATGCGACACCAACCCCTAAAAATCTAGTTACATTGCTAATCCCTAGCAACAGGCAGAGCAAAGATACAATATTCACACTTGAACCGTAAATGCTTAAGTAGTTGCTGAGTGCAACACCAGAATACTCCGAGCTTGCTGCAATTTTAAAATTAAAATCAAAAATAGTAACCACGACTTCGTAGATGAAATTAGCTGCAAAAATACCAAGAAGATATCGATTCTTAAGGAGCAATTTCAAACCTTCTAAAAACCCCGGTTCTTGCTTGCTTTCTACTGCTGCCTCATTCTTGCCATGAAAAGACGTGAGTAACTGGCTTGGAGTTGCTCTCAAAAAATAGCGCACCATAGGCACAATGAGCAACGTTATAACACCCAAGCACATCATAGACAATGCGTCTGTCGATAATCCAAGTCGATGAGGAAGTCCTCCTATGCTATAGGGAAAAATGATTCCTCCTATTTGACCAATGGCTACTACGAGAGGAAATCCCTTTTTTGCTGAAATCGCATTCGTTGTATCGGTCGCAAATGCCCAAAAAAGAGCGATCATCAAGGAACCAAAACTCTCTACGAAAACATAAAACACATAACCAACCACCTTAGTAGCCGCCAAGAACAAGAAGGAACGGCTAGCAATTACCTCAGCAGGAGCCTGAAACCACATCATCAAAATACTGAAAACAACAACCGCAATTCCGTAAAAGACTGGCAAAATGACAAGCATCTTTTCTCTCGAGGTTTTTTCAAGCAGCCTTGTATAAAACATCACCAGTGGCAAAAGAGCAAAAACCGAAACAGTTTTCGCAAAGGGTAGCTGTAATTTATCCACAAGTTGAATAAACACTGCGTCTTTAAGCGGACGCAATGTCCAATATACTCCAATCATTAATGCAAAAATCACGCCCATCCTAATGAATTTTTTAAATTCCTCTTTTTCAAAATTCCCAAAATTAAATCGACAAATCGACTGAAGAAATCGCAATATACTACTTGTATTATCCATAAATCTAACTCCTTTATCAAAAACAACAGCATAACTCCTTGGTTTTTATTTGTACCGTTGATATATTCGATTTCTAATATCGAAAAAATCGATTTGAAAGCGAGGGGGTTTTTGTGAAAGAATCGACAAACAATGTTAATACTACTCAATTGATAGAGGAAAAATTATTGCAGAAACTTGAAAACTCGTTAAAAAATTTACGCGTCGCTGATGTGGAGTTATTTATTACAACAGCCCATATGAAGAATCTCGGAAAATCAGCCTCATTTCATCACCTGAGTCAAAGTGCAGCAAGTACGGCAATTCAACGAGTTGAAGCTGCGTTTGGAATCTCGTTATGCACCCATGAAAAACGGCAATTCCGGCTCACACGGGAAGGGCAAATTCTCTTTCCACGTCTAGAAAATTGGGTCAAACAACTCCGAGATCTGATTATTTCAAAAAACCAGATTCCCGTACGTCTTGTTACAACCCATGCGATTGCACAAATTGCAGTGCCGGCTCTTCTCTCCATTGACAACATTGATTTCAAGCACATGCGACCAGATCACGCATATGCAGCTATTTTGCATGATGAAGCAGATATTGCTCTTGTTCTCGATAATGCTCCCTGGAAAGGCGTTATCGCCGCTGAAGTCGGGAAAGGCCATTTTCAACTTTACTCTAGCGATAAAGACGCATCTCTAAAACCAGTTTTACTTCCTGAAGATCAGATGGAAGTTTTGTCCTTACAGCAGAGTTGGCAACAAGTTCACGGATATTCCATTCCAGTAAAATCCCGTATTCCAAGTTGGTCGCTCATTGCCAATATTTGCTCAGAATCACAGGAAATAGGTTTTTTACCGGATTTTTTAGCAAAAAAAAATCACCTACATCCTGTGATGTGGCAACCAGCAACCTCTCAATATCGCGTACTTGCAATTTACCGAAATACAGGAAAACACTTGCAGGAAAGGATTGACCTATTATTGCATGAATTACGCAGGGTTTTTACGTAACTTATTCCGGAAAATGGTACTTTACAGTAATAGACTTCTTGCGTAATTACATTTGCTTGTTAAAATTGTCTTTTTTGACATCTTTATCGTTAAATTTTTCAACCATATGTTCACATATGCTTGAAAAATTTATCAATAAATCTACTCAAAAAATTTCAATTTTTCT
>JARLHF010000017.1 GCA_031292375.1 Chlamydiales bacterium | reverse complement strand
ATTTTGGCAATAAACAAGTAAAAAACGGTGTAGAACGCATCATAAATGATAAATTATAAGTCTCCGTGTCTCCGCGTCTCCGTGTTTTAACTATTCAAGTTATTGATTAGCAGATAGTTGAAAATCGAGCTGGCGTTAAAATAGAGTCCAACCTTTAATCCTGACTTCGGCGATGTAGTAGAACATAATATTACCTAGAATAATTTTTTATTTTTTTTAAGAAACCAGAGCATAACTCATTTGAGCAAAAAAGTTGTCTTGACTTTGGGGTCCACTATACCCGGACGCTGAAAAAATATTTCAAACTTTGGGATATCCACAACGCGAAAAACCGCTAGCATCATTTGATGTTGCGCCTGAAAATTTCGGATTAATTATCTAACCATTAGTGCTTTACAATGAAACTGTCAAAGTCGAGACTATAGAGAGCTTCATCATCTACTCTATTTTTACAGGCGCATTAAATATTAAAATATTTAATGCGCTATTTTACATAAAGTAATTCTTAAACTTGTTTATACATACCTTGTTTTTGTCTTGCATTCTTTCATAAAAACCTGGCATCCTGTAGGTTTTTAAGAACTTAAACTTTTTCTAAAGGATATTTTTCATGGCAAAAAAATGGATTTTTTCAGCCCTTCTTCTTGCAACCACTACGCTTTATGCTCAAACAGAAGACGTTGCTGTTGCACCAGAACAGGGAAGTTACTGGCAAACAATCATGATGATTGGTATTGCTATCGTCTTCTTCTACTTCATTCTCTGGAGACCTGAACAAAAACGTCGCAAAGCAATGGAAACACAGAGAAGCAGCATGAAAAAGGGCGACCGTGTGACTTCTATGGGTATTATAGGAACAATCATTCGCGTATCAGCAGATAGTCCAACTGTCATTCTAAAAATGTATGATGGCTCAAAAATTGAGGTTCTCAAAGCAGCAATTACAGAAGTTCACCCAGGAACAGAAGAAGATGCTCGCAAAGCAGAAAAAGAAGATGCATTGCTTACAGCAAAAGATTAATTCCTACCTTTCTGAATGAACCCGTTTAGTTTAAGGGCGTCTTTTTAAATTAGGACGCCCGTTTCATTTTCTATGTTATTTTTAGCAATTCCCTTCTGTTAGACTTCTTGCATAATTACATTTTCTTGTTAAAGTTAGTGAAAAAAATATTTTAATTTGTATAATGAGCTTATAACTATTAATTTTATTTTGTATAATTTTTTATAATCACCTAAACATAAATGATTTACAATTACACAGGCCCTTTATAATGACATCAGCATCTGAACCAGGTACTTCTGGAGTCCATCACCCCACCTATAGCGGTATTTTCCGTCATCCTAGTGGAAAAATTGTTGTTTGGAAGTTTGAAACAAAAGCAATAGGTCCAAATGGCACTCTCATTCCAGGGCCAGAAGCCTTGCATACTGTAACTTATAATCATGAAGTTCTTAATCCAGCGATAAGAGAGGCAATCACTCCCATACTTGAGCATTCTGTAAGAGATACACTTACATCTGGAACAACCATTACCTATAACTTTAGTGGTCATACAATTAAGCGAGATGGATCTCCTACATCCACAGAACATCGAACTCCAGAAGAAATAGAACGAGCGCAAAGTAATATTCGCAGAGTTGAAGAAGTCTGCAGGCAACAATGGGCGCCTTTATGCCGTGTTGTTACAACAGAAATTCGAGATGATCCTGAAATGCAACGCTTGCACGATCGATTTAACAGTGATCTAGAAAGGTTACGAACTGATTATCAATCACAATCTGATAGCCAAATAAGCAGAATTCATAACCTAGAAGAACAGCTTAGTCGTGCACAAGGAGACAATAATTCTCTTCGAGAACAACTTACACAAGCACACGCTGAGAGAGACAGAATTAACAGCGAATTCCAACAACAACTTACAGATCTTCAAAGACGTCTTCAAGATAGCTCTCAAGATAGCCAGCAAATACAAAACCTTCAACAGCGACTTCAAGAGCTTCAATTAGAGCTTAACCAGACTCAAACAGATTCTCAAGGACAACTCAGACGACTTGAAACACAACTTTCTCAAAAAGATAGTGATTTACAAACAACACAGCACGAAAAAGCAGACCTTGAGCGGCAGTTGCAACAAAACCGTGCTGATCTTCAACAAGCAACTCGTGCAAAAGGAGAACTTCAAAGACAGCTTAACGAGGCAAGTCAAAATAATACATTCTCACAAGAGCACCTACAAACGCGAATTAATGGGCTTTTAGAAGATATTCGCTTACACGGGCGCGCTATTGAAAGACTGCAAAACAGAATAAGTTTCTTAAATGGCCAAATCAGCACTCTAGAACAAGAAAAAAATCAGCTTATAATAGAAAATACTCAGCTTTTTTCTAGAAATGTTGATTTACAAATGAGTCTTGCAGGTTCACGCAAAGCTAATGAAGCCCTTAAGCAACGGATACAGCTCCTAGAAAGTGAAGCTACTTCTGCTGAAGCTGAAGCTCGAAAAACAAAGAGTGCTCTTACAAGACTTGAAAACGAACACCTAATAAGATCTGCAGGACTTGCAAGTGCACTCGACCTATTACGAGCAAATGCTACTACACTCGGCCAAAATAATCGTACGATCGATGACTTACTCGGCCAAATTCGTGATCTTGAGTTATCTCATGAATTTGAAGAAATGCTTTTTATTCAAGAAAAAGAGCAGTTAAACACGCAACTTGAGAATGCACGCATGCATGCAGCTGAGTTAGAAACAGTATTAAGTGACTTACGAACCGCTCATGCAGAAAGAACACAGCAGCTTGAAACAGAACTTGCACATGCTAGAGAAGAGACTCACGTGTTTGAAGAGCGCACAAGAACAAGTGAAGCACAACTTGCCGCAGCAACTCGTGAATTTCAAGCCAAAGAGACAGATTTTCAACAAAGGATAGAAAATCTTGAACGAGATCTTGCAGCGGCAAGACATGAAAAAGCTTCGGTAACAGAAGAGCTACAACGGGTACAAGCAGAGCGTGGCTCTTTAATAAGTAGCCTATCATCCTCTTTACATATTGCAGAGCAAAACACACCAACTGAGTGGATTGAAACAGCCCTTCACGAGGTTGAAGAAAAAGACAATAGAATTACAGCACTTACAACACAAGTTCAAAAACAAGAAAGAAGACTTGCAGATCTAGAAGAGAGCATAGCTACTGTCCAGCGTGAAAGAAATGACCTTTTTAGACAACTCCAGGAAAAGACACAAGAATTTGAAACTGCACAAAGGGATAATAGCGCACTTCAGGCACAACACATACAAGATGAAGATAAAATCCATGATCTTGAAAGGGATCTTGAAGCTAACCGTAATCAATATCAAACTCTTCAACAACAACAAACAGGCCTTACACAGCAATTAGAAGATATTCAAAGAGAAAATCGCATTCTAAATACACAACTTGATGGACTAAACAGTCGTTTCACACTTTCTAATCGGGCAAACGCTAGCCTGGAAAGGACTATTCAAGGACAACAAGAACTGTTGCATGCAAATGAAGCTCACATAGAACGACTTCAAAGAGAAAGCGCAGAAAAATCAGAACAAATCTCAAACCTTATAACAACACGTATTGATATAGCAAAGCAGCTTGTAAAACTAAGACAGGATCATGATGCACTTTTAGAAACTCATACACTTACAGCACAGGAACTTGGTACCCTTAGGGAGGATCATGCAAGGGCAGAAACTCTCTTACAAGAAATGCAAGCAGACAATGAACGTTTACGCACACATAATGCATCTCTACAAAGATCCTTGCAAGAGCAAGAGGTGCGCCTCAACGAAAGAATTACATCGCTTATACAAGAGCTAACTTCTTTACAAGCAACAACTACAACAAACACAAGGGAGCAAGAAGGTCGCATTCAACAACTAGAAGAAACATTGCAACATCTACAACAACAACTTTCTCTACTTACAAGGCAATCAGAACAGACTCAAGCCTCTGAAAGAACTACAACTGAAACAATTAGAACTCTTGAAGACTCTCTTAGAGTGTCTCAAGGATTACTGCAGCAAAAAGAATTAGAGCTAAGAGAGGCACTTCTTCAAAATGCACAGCAAGAACAAACTATTGGGGGTCTAAGAGCTCAGCTAGGACAAACCCAAAGCGAGATTCTACAAACAGCACAAGACATTATGCAAGTAAGGCAAGAAGCAGAAAGTGCAAGAAGTAGACTTACAGAAGAATTTAACGTAAGAAAAGCTCTGCTAGAAACAGAGCTTCAAGAACAAAGAAGCGCTGCAGCTCAGCAAGCTCTAGAACAACTACGCACTATTGCAGCGCACCTTGGAGCAACTCCTACAAGAGAATCTATTCCTGAAACCACCGAAGCACTTGTTCAATACACTCTTGATGAAATTAGACGCTTACAAGCAGCTGTTGCAAGCGCAAATGAACAAGCGCGTGCGTCTAGCATAGCAAGCAGCGAAGAAAGCACAAAACTTCAAGCTGATTTAGAAGACTCAATGGTGTTTATAGGAGAACAAGATGAAGAAATAACTAAGCTAACTCAAGAACTTTCAGAAAATAATAGAGTTTCTATAACTGAGCTATCTGCTGCTAGAGCACTTAACAAAGGACTTGCTGCACAAATCGATAGACTTGAAAGAGAAGCCTCTACCAGGCAAGAAGAACTCGATACTCTTTCAACTAGATTACGCAGTGCACTTGAGCGTATCGAAAGACAAGAAGTAACTCTTAGAGAGCGCGATGCCCAAATAGAGGAGTTGACAGCACAAAGAGAGGCTCTATATGGACAATTTAATGCAGTTACAGCCGAAAAAGAGCAAGTCCTTACAAAACAAAGCCAAATTCTTGCAGGCCTTGAAAGAGCCCAAGATGAACAGCAACGTATTCTTAGCACAATAAGCCGTGCTACTGAAGATTTGAATAATGCAGAATCATTGGGAGAATCTCCTGCAGAAGAAATCCTTCAGCGTATTACACGCCTGCAACAAAGAAAAGATGAGCTTACCACAACAATTGATGACTTAACTCAAGCAGATGCAATACAAAAAAGAGAACTTGCAACACTTGAAGAGCGCATTACAAACCTTGAGGCAGAAAGAACTCGCTTACAAGAACGCATTCGAGCCTACCAACAAGAAAACCAAGAGCTCAGAGTTAATCTTCACGAGACTCAAGAGCAAAATACTCGCCTTACAAGCTCCAATATAGGCCTACAAAGTAATTTAGATGCAGCCCAAACCTCTCTTGAGCGACTCCACAGAGCTGTAACTCTCAGTAGCAATGAGAAAGAGAGGATGCAAGAATTCATTACAAAACTTGAAAGTACCACAGCTACTCTGGAACAGGAACAAACTGCTCTTCATTCAAGACTTGCAGAAGTTCAAAGCCAAAATCAAGACTCAACAACACAAATAACTGCATTACGTAATGAAAACGAAGAGCTTGAACAAGCAAAAAATGCGGTTACTGCGCGCTTGCAAGAAGCAACAACACGACTAATTGGATTTTTGGACAACGTACAAGCCCAACTTGGTGCATTCCCTATAGAAAGACGCCCTGAAGATCGAATAGAAACCCATATAGATCGCAGTCAGAACATAATCTTAGACCAAGCACAAGCTCTTCTAAATAAAATGCATAGATTATCTGATGCAGATGAAAGATTAACACAAAAGCTAGACGAACTTGCAATTGCTAAGGCTCAAATAGAGCAACAAGCAAAGCAAATTGAACACTTGAATATGCAATCTGCAGAACAAGCAACAAAGCTATCATCGGGGCAAGCAGAAAAAAGAGAACTAGACACACAAATTAGAAAAAAAGATCACGAAATTAATCAACTCACTACAAAAAACACTGTTTCGAATGCAAGAGCTCAAGTACGTGAGAGCGACTTAAAACAAATGCGCTCTGTTGTAGCCTCACTTGAAGAGCAGCTTGGTAATGCACTAAGAGCGAAGAGAGAGCTAGAAGAAAGGATTGCAAGAACTCCTACCAATGAACCTAGCGCATTTCGCCTACAAGAAGAGCGGCAAAGAAATCAAGTTGCAATTCAAGAGCTCACACAGGCTACACGTGAAAAGCAAGCGTTATTAGATGAACTGCAAAAACAACATAACGAACTTAAGCTCGAACACGATACTGTTAAAAATCAACTAGATACAGAAAAACTGCGCCATAGAGAAGATGTTACACAACTTGAAGAGCGTATACGTCAATCAGATAGTAGTCTTAAAGAGACAAATGCTCGTTATGCAAGATTTACAGCAAAGAGTGCTACAGATTTAAGTAATGCCAAAGCAAATACTCAATTAGAGCGCGAGCAAAAAGAAGAGGCTATAAACCGTCTAAACATGCTCTCAGAAACTTTCAAAGAAACACAAGAGTACTTAGCAAAAAGTAACCAATCTAAACAAGCTATTCGAGATGAACTTACAGAAGCACAAATAGAGATACAACGCGCTAATCGTACTATTGAGCAGCGTGGTAAAGATTTAGTAGAGGCTCAAACAAGGCTGCAAGAGACTGAAACACTCCTAGAGGCAACTAAAACAGAATTACGCGAAATAGAAGTAAAACAAGAAGAAGCGCAGATACAACTAAAGAACTTTGAAGAACGCATTCATGATGCGGTAGAAAGCCCACGACGTATTAGCACTGAACTTGCTCAACATATAGAAAGCCTTAAAAGTAAACTTACAAGTAAAACTGAAGAAATCGAAAAGCTTAAGGAATCAGCAACAAAGCACAATCACACGATCATCCAACTTAACAGAGAGAAACATGAACTAGAACAACGCAATTCAAAAGCAGAGCAAAAACTTAGAAGTCTAGAAGTTCAGTTTGAAAGTTCTCAACAAAGGGTTCAAAGTCTAGAAGAGCAAAATACAAAGCAGCAAAGTGATCTTTTAGATCAACAACAAATGCTTACAGAAAAAGATAATCAATTGATTGCTAAAGAGAGTATATTAGTAAGTACTCAGGCAAAAAACCAAGAACTTGAAGAGAAAAATGGCCTCTTAGACTTTACAAAAAAACAGCTTTCAGAAGATAACGATCGGCTAATAACAAAAAATCAAGACCTAGAGAAGCAGCTTGCTCTTATGAAAGTGCAATTAGAGCAAGCAAACCAAAGAGCACAAAGAGTAGAGAGTGCAGAACTTAATGAAATGCACGGAAAGCTTGAAAGCGCACATCAAGAGATTGAAAGAGCTAAAGCAATAAGAGCGCATGATTTAGAAGCGATTGAAAATAGCGGTTTAGTAGAGCCTTCTTTACAACAGCCAGCGGAATCTCAAAAAGATGCTACACGCTCTGAATTCATAAATTCTAGTATTACGACCATAAGAGATCAACAATCACATATTCAACAGCTGGAAAGAAAGCTTGAAAACATCTCACCTGCCTCAACTTCTGCATCACCTCCTTTTTCTCCTATTTCTGCCCTCAGTACACTGCCAGCCGATTCATCTGTTAGCTGGGAAGCTGCAGGTGCCACCATAGATACCTGTCTAATAGAATTACAAATGGTTTTGAATACGATTACTTCAACTATCTTAGCGCATCCTCATAATGAGCTCCAATTACGTGCTGCAATAGCCAAGAATGTGTTAGATGAAGAAGCAACGCCCACTAAGACACTCAAACAGGCAGTTAATGAAGTTTCCTTCCTTAATCTCCTCAGAAACTTCGACAGTAAATTTTTAGAGGAGGCTAGGCAGGGCGTTAGCCGAGCAGAATACCGCTCACAACATGACCTTACAGACACATCTTATGGCTATTTTAGTCAATTAATTATAGGATTAAGAAGTCAAATAAGTCCTGCTGCAGGACAAACCCAAATAAAATTACAATCACAAACCGTTGCAAAACTTATAAAACTCCTCATCCATGTTAACCGTCTCATTCAAGAACATCCTGGATATGAAATAAAAGAGGAAGAGCGCTTTTTCATACAACATACTTGTGTAGAATGGTTAAACAAGCGCATTAAAGAATTTAAAACATTAATTCCTAAAAGCTCATAACTGCGAACGCGCATTTGGAATTGCCACGTTCGCGATCAAATAAGCTATTAAACTTCTTGCCTAATTATACACAAACAATTCTTGAACTTGTTTGTGTATATACAAGAAGCCTATTTATTTGCTCTGAGGGCAAGTTTTTCTAAAACTTTGCTAGACCTGGAGATAAAAGCGCTTAAATTTTTGGGATCTATCTCTTTTTGTGAGAGACACGCAAGTTCATACACCTGCAACACAAGCTCCGTTGCAAGGTCACTATCTTTTACATCCAACTTCTTAATTGCTTCCATAAGCTTGCTATTTGTATTCACAACAAATGTCTGCTTTAGTGGAGGCATCATTCCCTCTGGCATCTCTGGTTGCTGCATCATGATATAATCCCTAAAACGCCTTGATGATTCATCGATCATGATAAATGCAGGAAGCATATCAGATGCAAGGCTTTTTGCTTCTACTTCAATTTGAGAAAGCCCTAACTTATCCTTCACAAATTGAGCCAAATGAGCAGATTCCGACCTACCATCAGCTCCTAGAATGATTTTTTCTTTAGATGGGTCAAGAAGTGCTTTGGAAAGAGCTCCGTCAATTCTTTGGAATTTCAACGAAGTATTCTTCCCTTCTAAAAAGCTCATGAGAGCTGTATCGATCATGGAATCTGTAAAGAGAACCTCTATACCTTGCTGCTTGTATAACTCCAAAAATGAAGAGGCGTGATGCTCTCCTGGTGTGTAGAAAATCTCTCCTTCTGATTTTTCTTTATTTCTCTCTACATACTCTTCTAAAGTCGTCCACTCACCGTGATTATTTTTCCAGACAAGTAACTCTTTAATACGCTCATAAAACTTATCATCATGAAGAGCTCCCAGCTTAATAATCACTTCAATATTTGGCCAAGCTTTATAAAAGGCATCTTTATCCGTTTTGAATAATGTTAAAAGACGCTCTGCCACTTTCTTTGAAATGTGAGATGCAAGGCTTCTCACTGTACGATCCATCTGCAAATAACTTCTAGACACATTAAGAGGGATATCGGGGCTATCAATTGCACCTCTTAGGATCATCAAATAATCAGGTATCAAATCTTGGCAATTATCTGACACAAAAACGCGATTACAGAACAATTTAATTTGATTTTTCTTAAAATCAAATCCTTGACGGATTTTTGGAAAATAGAGAATACCTTTTAAGTTAAACGGGTAGTCCACATTCAAGTGTACCCAAAAAAGAGGTTCTTCTTCAAAAGGATAAAGCTTCTTATAAAACTCAAGATACTCCTTCTCCGTGCAATCCAGAGCAGGCTTTGTCCAAAGAGGCTCTTTATTATTGATGTGCTTGTCACCTAAGTAAATAGGATAGGGCAAGAAAGAGCAGTAACGCACCAAAATTTCAGAGATCTTTTCCTCTTCAAGAAATTCATCACTATCTTTATTGATGTGTAAGATGATCTCAGTGCCTCTCTTCGCTCTAGAGCTTCCTCCTATTTCATAGTCACTAGAGCCCTCACATACCCAATAAACAGCTTCTGCACCTTCTTTATAAGAGAGCGTATTGATCTCAACTTTGTCAGCCACCATATAGGCAGAATAAAATCCAAGACCAAAATGCCCAATGATCTGATCTTTTTCATCAGAAGAACTATATTTACTTAAAAATTCCTCAGCGCCAGAAAATGCAATTTGAGCAATATACTTCTCAACTTCTTCAGCGTCCATGCCAATGCCCGTATCTGCAAAAGTTAAGGTTCTAGCTTCCTTGTCAATACTCACCCGTACTTCAAACTCAGACTCCTGAGAAGATGCAACTCCTTGATCTGTAAGGATTTTAACTTTTCGTATCGCATCACACGCGTTAGAAACCAGTTCCCGCACAAAAATGTCTTTATCCGAATAAAGCCATTTTTTAATAATCGGTAAAATATTTTCGCTATGGATTTTTAATGTTCCCATTGTTGTCATAAAATTACCCTTAATCTATTAGTGAAAAAATGAATCAATATCTAAAACGCCGCCCTTTTGCAGCATCACAAGAAATACTGCTACAGGAGCTATGTATTTAAGCAAGAACAGCCAAGGCCTAAAAAGTTTACCCATTGCTGTCCCTTGGTAAAATTCGCTCTTTAAAAGCTCCTTATCCAAAAACCATCCTGCAAAAACAGCAATCAACATGCCGCTAATGGGAAGAAGCCAGTTATTAGAAACGTGATCGACCGTATCAAAAAAGTTTCTACCATACATCTCACTCCACTGAGGGAAAATGTCGCCTGCGCCAGAAAGTGCACTAGGAATACCAAAAACAAATACTGCAAGACCAATCCAAAGAATAGCTTTTCCTCTAGACCAACCCAAAAGCTCCATAAATGTTGCAACAAGAACTTCTAATATAGAAATTGCCGATGTAAGCGCTGTAAAGACAACAAGTACAAAGAATAATGTAGACAGGACAAGTGTTCCTGGAAGCTTTGCAAATAGAACTGGCAGCGTCTTAAAAAGAAGGCCAGGACCTGCTGATGGAGTAAATCCAAATGTAAATATAATAGGAAAGATCATGAGGGCTGCCATAAGAGCAACAGATACATCCATGATTGCAACTGTTACAACAGTTTTAGGAATATCGTCAGACTTTCTCATGTAACTACCATACGTAAGCATGATTCCAAGCCCTACACTCAACGTAAAAAATGATAAGCCCAAAGCCTCCAATATAGAAGATGCCCTAAATTTAGCAAGGTCTGGGTAGAAAACAAAGCGCACAGCTTCTCCAAAACCATCTAGAGTCATTCCATAAATTAACAGACCGATCAAAATAATTAATAAGCCTGGCATCAAGATCTTGGACCAATATTCAATACCCCTCTTAATACCACCATACACAACACCCACCGCTAAAAGCATAAAGATAAAGTGCCAAAATAAGTTGATGCCACCTGCTTGATACATTGTATCAAAAACTGCGCTAATTTCTTGAGGTGTTCTATTTTCAGTAAAGTGATTGAGAGAAAGCAATGTATAATTAACGGCCCAACCTGCAACTACACTATAGTAGGAAAGAATCAAGAAGTTAATAAACACACAGAGCCATCCAAGCAGCTTCCAATTTTGAGATTGGTTAGAAAGATCTGTAAATGCCCCAACAGGACTTTTTTGTGATTTTCTACCCATAATCAGCTCTGCTGCAAAAATAGGTGCCCCTACAAAAAAAGTAAAAACAAGAAAAGCTATCACAAAAAATCCGCCACCATGCTCACCTGTAACGTAGGGAAATTTCCAAAGACTTCCAAGGCCTACTGCAGAACCTGCAGTAGCCATAATAAATCCAATACGCGAGCCCCAATGCTCTCTTGGCTTCATAATCACTCCATTCATTCAATAAGTTATAAATTCAGAAGAATTTTACAACAATACAGTAAAAGATGCTATAAATTTGAAGATGTATGTATATATATCATCACGTTTACTATACACAAACAAGTTCAAGAATTGGTTTGTGTATATATATATTTCTTCTTCAGAAAATTCGTATACCGCGTAAGTTATGAAAATTACACTAGCTCAAATTAATCCTACTGTTGGCGCAATTGCCCTGAATAAGGAACGTATCATCGCGTCTATACACCAGGCAAAAAAAGAAAAGAGTGATCTTCTTTTAACGCCTGAACTTGCACTCTGTGGCTATCCTCCCTTAGACCTTCTTTTTCTACCTCATTTTGTTGAAGATCTAGAAAAAGCATTACTAGAAATCTTACCGGAGACAAAAGATATCACCATACTTCTTGGTACCGTACGAAAAAATCCCAGCAAAAAAGAAAAATTTTTATTTAATTCAGCAGCCCTTTTACAAAATGGACAGATCCTAGACTTTTATGACAAACAACTCCTTCCAACATACGATGTTTTTGATGAAAGACGCTACTTTGAGCCTGGAACCAAGCCCCTTATTTTTGAACTCTGTCAAAAACGCATGGCGGTCACTATTTGTGAAGATCTGTGGCAACACTCAAAACTTCTTAAAGATACATGCTACTATCACGATCCTGTTCTCCAATTGCAATCTAAAAATATCGATTTACTTTTAAACCTGTCCGCATCTCCATACAGCATTCACAAACCCCATACTCGCATAGAAATTGCAAAACGAGCCGCAATCACGCTAAAATGCCCTTTAATTCTGTGCAACCAAGTGGGGGCAAATGATGGCTTAATTTTTGATGGACATAGCATGCTCATTGATGCTCACGGAAAGCTCAATCTCTTTGCAAAAGGGTTTTCTGAAGAAATTCTTTCTTTATCCCCCTTCTCACACGCACCCATAAATCCTAGCTATAATGAAATAGAAGGGCTCTACCGAGCACTTGTCATGGGAGTGCGCGACTATTTTCATAAATTAGGCTTTACAAAAGCATGTCTTGGTCTGTCTGGCGGTATTGACTCAGCGCTTGTTGCCTGCATTGCAACAGAAGCCCTAGGACCAGAAAATGTCCTTGCCCTATCTATGCCCTCCCTTTACTCCTCAAATGAATGTAAAAAAGATGCCCTCTTTCTTGCAAAAACATTAAAAATTCGCTTCAAAGAACTCTCTATCGACCCCTTATTTCAATGCTTTCTTAACACTTTATCACAACCTCTCAACCTAGCAACTAACGACATAACAGAGGAAAATCTACAAGCGCGCATTCGCGGCATGCTACTTATGGCCTTCTCTAATAAAGAAAATAGCCTACTTTTAAACACTGCCAATAAGAGCGAACTTGCCATGGGCTACTCCACTCTTTATGGAGACTCATGCGGCGCACTCAGCGTACTTGGAGATGTCTATAAGACAATGCTTTATCAGCTTGCCAACTGGATTCATGACACATCTCATACAATTCCTCTATCCATTATTGAAAGAGCGCCAAGCGCAGAACTTCGCCCTAACCAAAAGGATTCTGACTCCCTTCCTGATTATGATCTTCTTGATAAAATTCTTTGTGATTATATCGAAATGGGCTTATCCATTAAAGAAATTGGAAGAAAGAATAATGTTCATCCCGACTATGTAGCTATATGGATCAAAAAGCTTCATCAAAATGAGTATAAAAGAAAACAGTCACCACTTATTTTGCGTGTAACGGAAAAAGCGCTAACTCCACTTGTTGGAAGACACATTCCAACAGTTCATAAATATATAAGATAAATAAGGGCGATTTAAATCGCCCCGTTATTTCACACCAATCGTCCTAATAATTGCAACAGACTTGCAACTATCAAAGATTATCTTTTCTTTTTGTGGTGTAATTTTGCAGTAGGTCTTTTTACGCTTAGGTGAGAAGACTTTACCGCTGCTTTTTTGTGATGAACTGCTTTTTTATGGTGAACAGCTTTTTTTGCTACAGCCTTATGTGCAGGCTTAGCAGCAGCTTTTTTAGGAGCAGCTTTTTTTGCAGGCTTTGCAGCTTTTGCTGGCTTTTTGCCTTTATTTTTCTTTTCATCAGCAATAGACTCTTTACGATAAACTTTTGCTAATTTTTCTAATTTAATAGTACCAGTGCGCACACGTTGTGCTGCAGCCTTGTTACCGTTATCAGCTTTCTGCAAGTCTGTTGTAATACCTGCTAGTAAGTCTTGAATTCCTTTTATAGTATTCTTTAATGCCATACCAAAACTCCTCCTGTTGTTAAAGATTGACACGACATTTATATAAATATTAACTTCGAACATATTCTGCAATATAATTCTTCAAGTTTTTTCAATTCTAGTTAGTTTCAGCATCTAAATCGATGCAGGAAAGGGCAAAATTTACCTACTTTTTCAGCTCAAACAATAGCGATTGGGCAGGTTGTTTTTCAAAATTAAATCCTTTTTCAATCAGCTCTATAATAATATGTAAAGGCATTAAACAGTTTTATGCACGATCTTAAAGCACCCATTTTTGAGGGCTAGAAATCCTCTTTACTTTTGAAATTTTGACGTGTATAATTTTTTTATGCGTAAAATTAATTTTTTTTCATTTTTATTTCTTTTTTTTCTTATTCAACTCCATTTTTCTCTATTCGGATTTGAAAATACTCCGCCTTATGAAGAGATGAAACATCTGCACCAAAAAGCAGAAGCAGCAATGAGGTCTAAAAATCTACCAGAGGCAAAAGATGCCTATAAAGAGCTTTTACAGCTCAATGTCCAAGCCCATACAGATATCTACACTTTTGCTGACATTTCCATCCGTTTGGCATTTACAGAACTTGAATTGGGGTCAGCAAAAGATGCTGAGACTAGAATAAAAAAGCTGTTAAAAAGCACACTTCCAGATGATTTATATTTGAGAGCAACTGCTCTTTATGCAAGAATCCGTGCGGAATTAAACAACAAAGAAGAGGCTTTTTCTATCTTGAAAAAGCTGAGCCAAAAATATCCTCTTTCATCATGGCCCCTTGATGATCGTCTCTACTATATAGCAACCGAACAGATCCTTACCGAAAACTATTATCAGGTTCATAGCGCTGCAAAAAGACTCTATTTTGCAGCATTGTTTAATGAAAGCGCAGCTCTTTACCAAGAACTTTTAGAAAAGGTTGAACAAGGAAAATATCCTCTTACATACGACTCTCAAGCAAAAGATCAAGCAAAATCTGATCTTTATTATTTACTTTCCAGATCACATTTTCATGCCGGTAACTACCCATTAGTCATCAACTTGCTACAAACAAAGCTTGTAGATCTGGATTTTAAAACACTCTATTTGCTTGCAAGAAGCTATAAAGAAACGGGAAATTATTCTAAACAAGTAGAAGTTCTTAACGAATACCTAAAAAGAAATGCAGCAGAAGCCTCTTTACATCATCAAGAAGTACTCTTTGAACTTGGCCTTGGTTATTTTTTACTTGGCCAACCCTCAAATGCAAAACCCTACCTTGAAAAGGTATTGGAAAAGGATGAACGTCCTGCAACCATAAAACTTGCACGGCTCTACCTTGCAAGGACCTACTTAAAAGAACAATCGTATAATTTAATTCCTCCCCTATTGGAGCCATGCCTTGCAAAGCTTGGAGCGCAAGATTCTTTGCGCTATGAATTATACTACCTTTTAGCAGAGGCCTCTTTTCATCTTGAATTTTACCTAGAGTCCGCACAACAATTTGAAAATGCACTTCCTAAATATAACAAAGAAAAAGCTGAATGGACAACGATAGCCCTCTACAAACAAGCTCTTTGCTATCTAAAGCTTGCAAAAAATACAAAGCTTGCAGCACCTACAATACAAGAGTATATTTTTCTTGCTGAAAGAGCCCTTCGAGAAGCCCAACAGAATAATCACAAACAAAAGAATGCAGAAATCATCGACCATACTTTAGAAGAAAAGATCTATCTATCCCAAGCTCATGCTCTTTTACTACGAGGATCTCAATTAAAATCAGAACATGCTTTCAAAGACGTTGAAAACTTGCTTACCAGACCTCAACTGTTCTTATCTTTGGAAAACCAAGCAGAAGCTATTCTTATTCGTGCTGAGGCTTCTTCTAATCAACAAAAAAGCGGTCTCTACAAATTACTTACAGAGACCCCCTATAATACAACATTTGCAAGCAAAAAAGCATGGTACCACATAGGAATGCACGCTTATAAAACAGCATGCTCACTACAGCAAAAAGGAGATGCACACTATGACGCCCTCTTTCTGCAAGCAGCTTCTAACCTTAGCAAAGCCTATAATGAACTCAAAGAAGCAGATAAAGAGATGGCCTCATTTGCCTTGATGTTTCAGGCAGAAAGCATCTATTACGCCAATAAAGGCCTTGCCAAAGCTAAAGCGCTCTCTCTTTTGGAAGAGCTAACTTCTTCCAAAGAGCTCTTTAACGCGAGTAAAAAACAAGATGAAATCCTCTTTTTTCAGGGGACTATTGCATCCGAATTGTTTTTAGAGGATCATGAGGAAGAAATACTCGAAAAAGCTGATTTCTCTTTCAACCAGCTAATAGAAAAATATCCAGAAAGTCTACTTGTCGACAAAGCTCTCTTTGCACTTGGAACGACTTATTTTGAGGGAGAAATTTATGATAAAGCAGAAGATTGCTTTGTTCGCCTTGCAAGCCAACATAAAGACTCTACATATACTCCACAAGGACTTTTGCTGGCAGCAGATTCTGCTGAAAGAACGGAAGGGAAAGAAGAGCTTGCTCAAACGTATAGAAGGCAAATATTCGAAGAATATTCTTTTTCTTCTTATGCACCAGAAGCCTATTTTCGCATGTATTCATTTGCTGAATATTTGCACGGCGATGAAGTTGCACTACAACACCTAAAAGAGATGAGCTCTCTTTATAAAGACTCTCCCTTTTTAATCATTAGCTCCTATCTAATCGGTTTAGACTACAAAGAAGAGCGTAAAAGCCTTGCTGGGAAACTCATCCATCCACGACTTGCAAAAGAGGCCCTCATCCAATTTGAAGAAACAACAAACCTTTTCAACCACTTTTACCACGAAAATGCGCTGCCAAATGACCACTTCAACTACTTTGTAACAACTTATTATAAAGCAAAATTAGAACATGCACAGCTTATCTTATCTTTACTAGATGAGGAAGCAGACGAAAATCTTGCAAACAAAGCTATTCAGAATCTTCAATCTGTACTAAATGATTTTTCAAAACCCAACAACTCATTAACAAAATCTTTACTTTCCGAGTGCGCTTTTCCTCGCGTTTGTGAAGAGAGCGAGTACCTTCTTGGGCGTTTATACATCAAAACAGATCAAATACAGAACGCTAAAAAAACTTTTGCCAAAATGCAAGAAAAATATGCATCACGAAAAATTACAAAAGCCTATTATCTAGCACTAAGTTGGTATGAGCTTGGATTGCTAGATTTGAAAGAGAAGCAATATAACAAAGCTCTTGAGAATTTTAAAAATGTAGAGCTTACATCGTCTGGTAACCTCTTAAACGCAGAACAAAAGCTTTCTTTATGGTTGAAAAAAAGCGAATGCTACAGGCTACTTGGTAATTATGACCAAGCGATGTTGATGCTTTCTTATGCTATTAACGAAAATGCCTCTTCTAGTCTGCGTATTACAGCAATGCTTCTTCGAGCAGATATTTATGCATTACAAGGACGCCATGAACTGGCTATCAAACAATTAGAGGCAGTCACAAAAAAGGGCGGCGATTTTGCAATCACCGCCAAAGAAAAATTGAGAGTAGAGTATGGATTTGATTAACAATACAATCATTGCAAATACAGGGCTCGATCTGTCCCGGCTTTTTGGCAACTGGAATTTAATTCTTGTGCTCATTGGTATATGCTCTGTTGTAAGCGTCACTATCTTTATTGAGCGTTTAGTGCAGTTGAGAAGAGCAGAAACAGATACTAACGCTTTTATCATTCAGTCTAGAAAATTCATTCAAGAAAACAACATCATCGAAGCCATTCGCTTCTGCGAAAACACAAGAGGATCCATTGCTAATATCGTAAAAGCAGGCCTTTTACGACACAACCAATCACGAGACCGCATTGAAAATGCAATGGAAATGAACGGTCTTTTGGAAATTGCAAAATTAGAAAAAAATGCCAAAATCTTATCTGTTATCGCTTATATTGCACCCCTTATAGGTCTTCTTGGAACGGTTCTTGGATTTATTCAAGCTTTTGGTGAAATGAGGATTTCTGGCCTCATGGACATTTCAACGACAAGCATTGGTGAAGCTATGGAATACGCACTTGTGACGACCGCTGCAGGACTCGTTGTAGCAATACCAACAGTTGTGGCTTATAACTATGTTGTAAGCCGCATTGAAAGCCTTGTACTAGAGATACAAACAACATCTTCTGAAATTGTCGATATTCTCATCAACCAAGACCCTCTTTTATGATTTTTAAGACACGTCTCAAGCACTCCTATAATCTAATCGATTTAACACCCCTTGTAGACGTCATTTTTTTACTTCTCATCTTCTTTCTTATTACATCGGATGTATTGCCCCTCAAATCTCTCAACATAGAAAATCCCACCCTTCCTAAAGACTCACTACCACTGACAACACAGCTTCTTGTTGTCATGGATGCTCAACAAGTCATCTACGTGGGAAGTAAAAAAGATATCGTCGACTTGGGATCCGTTAAAGAGCATCTCTTAAACGAAATCAATATGATAAAGGCGCAATATAAAGAAGCCCATCCAACCATTGTTCTAAGCGTCGACAAGCATGTTGATTACGGCTCTTTCTTACAGCTGTTTTGTGCTGTGCAAGAATGCAGCCATACGATAAGGCTCTCTTACAAACCAAGTAATTTAGAATGACTTATGTTAAAGCTTGAAAGGACGCATACCTCTCAAATTAAAATTGTTTTACAAAACAAAACTCCTTTTCTCTCTCTTCCCCTCTTCAAGGCTTTATTAGCGGCCTTTGGCATTCATCTACTATTTATTATCTTTTTTAATATAGAAACTCCCTCTTCGTCTGAAAAATTACTTCTTCCACCCGTACACGTAGAAGCCGACGGGAACCTCCTTCTTAAATCTTTAAATTCCAGCCCAAAAACTATTGTTGGCCCACAAGGACTTTTGTTTAAAGGTGCAGAACAACAATTACCTATCATCCGACCAAAAATCAACCCTCAAAGCTTTTCTGAGCCAGAATTTTCCTTTACACCCTTTGAAATTTCTCATATCAACACGCCCTCATTCGAACAAATTGAACGATCTCTATACAGCGATTTCGAATTTTCAGAAGAGCAAAAAAATCCTGTTTATACAGCCATAAGAATACATCTATCGAAAGATTTTTTACATTATCCTATAAAAAAATCTTGCAAAAAAGAGATTCAAGAGCTACTTAAAAACATAGATTTTAAAATAGATAACAGCGAAATTTTTACTGTGCATCTAGAAACAAATACCGGTAAGCTTTTTGGATTTACAAAAAACAAGAGCCTTGAGCCTTTCGAAAAAATTTTAAAAACCCTACGTTTTGAAAAAACAAAAGAAAAATATATTGTCGATGGACAAATAGAGATCCTTTTGATGAAAGAGGAAACTCCAGAACTAAATCTTCACATTACATACAAGTAAAACATGTTTACAGTCAGCTCCAGCATAAGCTTTACACTCTATTTAGGAATATTCCTTTTATTACTTTTAGCTCTTTGGCTCATCGACAATAAGAGACATTCAAAAAAAACAAAGCTACCTCCTCTCTCAGAGCTTTTCATCTGTGAATATTGCCATTTTCCCTACCTCGATAGGATAGACAAAGATGTTACAATGTGCCCACAATGCAAATCTTTCAACAAAAACAATCGCTATAAAAACAAATCCTGAACCCGTTTTTCTAAAAATTCTTGAACTGACAGTCCAGAGCCCCCCACCAAAATGATAGAAGAGGGATTGTATTGCTTAACAAAGAGATCCATTCCAGAAGAGTCAAGAAAGCCCTTGCCACTTTTTACTTCAATTGCAATTAACATATCTTGTAATTTCAATACAAAATCTACTTCCCGGCTTCCTTCTCTCCAATAAAACAATTCTATTTGGGTACCCCGAATGCTATTTAACAGGTGAGCACCTACTGCCGACTCCACAAGCCGTCCCCAAAAAGCAGAATCTTTTTTTGCTTCATGATAACTTTTAGACATTTGAGATGTCATAAGAGCCGTATTATAGACTAAAAGCTTTGGGCTCGATCCTTTTTGCCGTACTTTTTGCCCTGCAAACTTTTGTAGGCCCATAACTAATCCAGCACCCATCAAAAGATCAAGATAATGCGCTAACGTCGTTGTATTTCCAGCATCTTGTAGCTCTCCAAGCATTTTTGAATAAGAAAGGATCTGTCCAGAATAACAACACCCCAATTGAAATAACCTGCGAAGTAAAACAGGTTTATGCACTTCGCACATAAGTAAAATATCACGCGACAATGTCGTTTCAATAAGGGAATCACTAATATAATTCATCCACCTTGTAACATCAGCTTTATCCGCAAGTCCTGCAGATCCTGGATATCCACCAAAGTAGAGATATTCGTCTAAGGACCATCCAAACGTATTTTTCATTTCTAAGTAAGGCCAATGCGTTACTGGAATTACTTCAAAACGCCCAGCTAGGCTATCAGATAATCCTTTTTGCATAAGCCATGGAGAAGAGCCCAAAATAACAACAGAAAGTCCAATTTCATTTTGTGTATCTTGATCCCAAAGTAACTTAATCATATCAGACCAATGAGGGATTTTCTGCACTTCATCAATAACTAAAATCCCTTGATTGCTCTCTTTAATCTTTTGTCTTGCAACTTCCCATTGCTGTTGCAACCAAGTCAGATTTTGTAAAGCTGCAAGGTCAGCAGAAATATAGTGAAAAGGCTGATTAATCTCTTTTACAACTTGCAATACAAGTGTTGTTTTTCCAACTTGCCGAGGACCTAAAAGTGCTTGAATGAAGCGCCTTGGCTCTTGTAAACGCTTAAATAACTGCTGAAAAATGGGGCGCTTATGCATAAAAATCCTTTACTCAATGCATTGAGCAATTTTACTCAATGCATTGAGTAAAGTCAAGTAGAACTCATTTACCACACCCCATCACTAAGAGAGGGGATCGGTATGATCCTTTTTTCTTCGGATGTAAGTGCTTGTGTGCGTTCCACTTCCACGTTATCATCCTTATTTATCACTTGATAAGGTAATTTTTTTATAGCTTCTTTATTTTGATCGATCCAATCCTGAACTTCCATTTTATCCGTTGGGAAAATCAATGTTTTTACAAGAAAAGTTTCGCGCTCTTTAAAAACTTCTTTCTGTTCTACATTGTATGCACTTGGATCTACTACTTTTCCACTTTTTTCATCTAATATGCCAGCAGTTAAGTTTATATAGACACTTTCCAAGATATGATTTGCATCTTGCGATACAGAAGGAAGCTCTTTTTTCCCATCTAATATCCACCGGTGCGCCAAAGAAATACCCGTAACAGCCATAGCTGCTACATACGTATCAAGTGTATCTCGCTCTTTTGAAGGAGGTAGCGCGTGCAAAGATGCGGTAATAGCATTTGAGAGCGATACACTTCGAACTAAGCTTTTGTCAAATTGATCATCTAACGTATCTTGCGAGGTTGCAAAAAGCCCTATTCTTCCCAAAAAAAGTAGCATGATTACGACAATAGTCCATCTTCTCATAAGGCAAATTCTCTAAAGCTCAGCCCCTTCGCTTTTAACAGTTTGTTGTGCAGATGACTCTACAAATCCAGTAGGCTTAGGTAAACTAAACATTATGGAACCAGGAAGCTTCATGGATGCTGAAAGACCCTCTTTAAGCAAATTTTCGGAACCTTTGCTCGCAATTGTATCTGATTGAGCAAAAAGGGAACTGTAACAACATACGACTAGCGCACTACTTAATAAGGTAATAATCCATTTTTTCATAATTAACCCCTATCTTGTCATAAAATCAGGTCCAGATGTAAAAGATGATTTATCATTATCTTCAACGGATTGTACAGGAAGACGCTTAAATGCCTCAGCACTTTTACCAAGAACATCATCATTTGTAAATAGATCTACTTTTACATCTTGGGTATGTAATACATCACTTACTGTTTTAACATTGCCAGTTAATGTTGCAAGCTGTGCTTTACTGAGATTCATATTTTTTACATCACTTTGAAACAGCTCTGTAACTGATTTTTCAAACGCCATAACTGACTGCTCATTACCCCTTTTTGGAGAAGTGCGTATAAGCGCTTCAATCTGCTTATCCTCTTTCGAACTAAATGAGATACTTGTACCTTTTGTTAAGTTAGCAAGTATACTACGCATCCCTTTCAATGCTCCATCAGCCTTCTCAAAATTGCCATTCTTATATTCCACTGCACCATGCCAACCTATATTATCAATAAAACCCCTTAAATCTAGTATTTGCCGCAGGTTATCGACATCGGGCTTAGACTTCAACAAAGAATCTAATACGACTCCCACCTTATAATTTGTAAGCGCAAGACGTGTTATATAATCAGCTTCTCCTTGGTTCATAATAGGTATTTCTACAGTATTTTCTTGGCCATAAATGGCTACATTTGTACATGTAACAAAAGAACATGCACCTAAAATCATCATTAACTTTTTCATAACAAACCCCTTGTGGTAATTAAAATTTACCTTACAAAAAAAGCTGTATTATTGACTACATAATATTTTCAAAATCTGTGCAGCACGCACATCCCATGTGTGCTCTTTCATAACAAGAGAATACCCTTTCAATGCAGCACTCTTTCTTAACTCTTCGCAACTAAGCATAGCTCTTAGTTGCAAGCAAAGTTCTTCAGTTTTGTCTGGATGATAATAGAGAAGCCCAGAATCTTTATGAAACTGCTCTTCTAGATAGGAATTTTCATTGGTAATAACAACTGCTCCTTTTGCAAGAGAATTAAAAACTCTTTCATGAGAGCCATGGCGAAACTGAGGGCTACTATTCAACACAACTTTACTTTTTTCAAAAGTAGCAAGTGATTCTATATAAGAGAGAGGACTATGAAGTATTACATTTTTTAAATCCTTAAGAGCCCACGTCCAATCACTAGGGCCAAAAACATGCACATCAAATTCCTTTAAAGCATATAAAAGTTGCAAGCGATCTTTACCCTTACAGTAATACTCTATCTCAAAGTAAATGTCAGCGAAAGATTCTTTTAACAACGAGTACCTACATTCATTTAAAGCGCGCTCCAAACACAATGAAATAGAAGATGTTGCATCAGTTAAAACATAGTTGCAACAAAGATGCATTACTTTGCAAAGATGCTCTGAATACTTATATTTCCACAAAGTTTTTCTGTCTTCGAAATCCAAAAAACTTGCACTCATGACAATATCATAGCACTTTTCTTGCATGCTCAGCTCTTCATACTCTACAGCATGGGGCAAAAAAAGAAGTTTATCTTCTCCAATACTCTTTAAACC
This sequence comes from Chlamydiales bacterium, assembly GCA_031292375.1. Lineage (NCBI taxonomy): Bacteria > Pseudomonadati > Chlamydiota > Chlamydiia > Chlamydiales > Chlamydiales bacterium. Next base: position 2,101 of record JARLHF010000017.1, on the reverse strand, counting down.
TTGATAATCAAGACGATCTACAACAGATACATAATTATAAGGCGAGCGCAATAGAGGAAGAGAAAAAATAGCCCCATCTACCCAATAAGTAAAGTGGGGTCTTTTTAAATAGTCTCCAATGAACATATCCTTTTCTTCCGTGCTAAAACCTACATAACTAAATGAAAGCGTCATATCAGCAGGATCTTGCAAAAGGGCTGACAAGCCCTCCATAGATAATGTGTCCATAGGAAAAACACGTATTCTTACTCCAAGCCTCTCAAAAGCGGATCTTAAGCCATCTGTAAAGGTAAATGTAGAACTATACTGATTTTGCACAGTCAAAAAATCGATTCTTTTCATTATGTTCACACATGCTCTCAAAATTTATCAATAAATCTATTGTCTAACTTCAATAATCTGTCCTGTTATATTTTCTTCTTTCAAAAGCTTTATAATTACTTGCGCAACAACTTCTGGAGACAATAATGTCGTTTCATCTTCTTCATGAAAATTCATTTTTCGAAGCTTTGTATGCGTTCTTTGTGGTACAATCACATTGACATGTAACTCTGGATGTTCTTCTGCAAAACCTTGCGTAAAATTCACAACACCTGCTTTTGCTGCAGAATAAATAACACTCTCAGCACGCCCCCTTGAAAAAGAAGAAGAGGCTATGTTGACAATATGTCCATCCTTCTGCATGCGTGCAAATCTACATGCATGAATAACCCCATGCAAGTTGACAAGAAGCTGCTCTTGAATTTCATGTTCTTCCAAGCAATCTACTCTCTTTTTTCTCAAAACACCAGCTGCATTAATAAGACCATCAATAAGTCCATGCTCTTGGTAGATTCTCTTAAAAACTTTGGCAAGCTGATCGGGAGAAGTTATATCAACAGGATAAGATTTACTGCTTTTTGAAACTAACAATACTTTTACACACTCTTCTTCCAATTCTTTTCTAAGTGCACTTCCAATACCACCCGTACCGCCTACAATCACATAAAGTTTGCCTTTTATGCTTCTAGCTTCAGAGGCTACATACTCTTCTTGCATGCGCATGAGCTGCTCGCCAATATACAAGTCTAGTTTAGTAGTAATCTTGATGTTGCGCTCCGAGCCTTCCACTACATGAATCTTTTCACCTAAACGAAGCACAAGTTGGCAATCATCTGAAACGCCCTCAATACCTGCCTTTAAAGCTTCAATATGAGCCCTTAAAATCAATTCATAGGAAAAGCTTTGAGGAGTCTGTCCTCTTAAATAGTGAGAGCGGTTGGGAATGCGATTAATCTTTTCTCCATCTTTACATTCAACAATCGTATCAAAAGAGGGTGCGCACGTGTCAACAGCGCCAAAAGCAATGACTTTTTCTCTATTTTCTTGCAAAATTTTCTTAGAGACAAAAGGGCGTACAGCATCATGAATGATTACATAATCTGTATCCCTGCCACAGTGTAAAATTCCTTGATAAGATGAACTTTGCCGTGTATTTCCACCTTGTACAACACGCACTCGTGAAAACTTTTTAGTATCTTGAATCACTTCTTGCAAATGTTTTGCATCAGCAACTAATAGGATCTCATCAAAAAAGTCCATGCTCACAAACTTTTCTAATGTATGTAAATAAACTTTCTTCCCAGATAATCTATGAAATTGCTTAGGAATAGCATCATCAAAACGCTCGCTTGTTCCTCCAAGCAATATAATACCTTTAATTCTCATCAAACCCACACTATTTTATTTGAAATAAATCAAATATAATTTTACCATCAAGATATACACTTTAATACGAGGAAGGATTGTATGGCAAGAGCAGAAAAATCTAAAGAACCCAGAAAATTACCCAAAGCACTCAAAAAAGCTCAAAAAATGGAAAAAAAGAATCTTAAAAATCTACAGGGGGGAGGAGGGCTTACTAGTAGTATTTCAAATCCAGTGAATGCATCACAAGACTTTGAAAACTATTGAGTATGGCAAAAAAAAGCCCCGTAAATCGTGAGACTTACAGGGCAAAAGAAAAACTTGGCAACGACCTACTCTTCCACACTCTTGTGTGCAGTACCATCGGCGATGAAGAGCTTGACTTCTGAGTTCGGTATGGGATCAGGTATTTCCT